>JAPXRV010000012.1:0-48205 GCA_033813415.1 Opitutales bacterium
GCTCTGGTTTGCGGCTAGCCTGCTACTCGACGAGGTCCCATGAGAGCGGGGTTGCTTCGGGGATGTCGCAGGATGCTCTGCGGCTGAGCAGCTTTTCATATTCGCGCGGATGCAGGCCGGTGGCGGGTCGGATGGACCGGATGTTCTCCCGGGTGAAGGGTTCACCCGCCCGGATCGCTTTCACGGTGAATAGGGAACGGCGGAATGGCAGCGTTGCCAATTCTTCAGGACTTGGCTTGCACTCTCCGTCTCCCATCGCATCTCTCGCGCGGTGGATTGCCGCCGCCCATGCCGCAAACTGATCCGGCGTGAGTGAGAACGCATCGTCGGGGGTGGATGGCCCATTCTCAAGCCGGATGTGCTTCTCGAAGATAGTCGCTCCAAGCCCCACCGCGCAGACCGCCATCGCATCATCGGTGCTGTGATCTGAAAGACCCACTGGCAACTTGAAGCGTTCGATGAGGGTTTGGATTGCCCTCAGGTTCATCGATGAGGCAGGGGCCGGATACGCGGATGAACATCGCAGCAGGGTGAGGGTGGCAGCGGGATTCACCGAATGGATGGTGGCGACCGCCTCCTCAATTTCGCTGAGCGTTGCCATTCCCGTGGACAGGATGATTTCCTTGTGCGTCGATGCCACCTTGGTCAGCAAGGGAATATCAATCAGCTCCGCGGATGCGATTTTGTAGGTTTTCAGCCCATGGGCTTCCCAGAAGTCGACTGAGCTGGAGTCGAACACCGATGCGGCGAATCGCAGTCCGAGCGATTCGGCATGTTGTTTCAGCCGGGGCTGCCATTCCCATGGCGTGTAGGCCTTCTGGTAAAGGTCCCACAGGTTTTGCCCCTTCCAGAGCGGCTGATCTTGAATGATGAAGGGTGCGGTTTTGGCGTTCAGGGTGATCGTGTCGGGGGTGTATGTTTGCACCTTGATCCCGTCTGCCCCCGATCGGGCCGCCGCGTCGATCAATTCAAAGGCAAGTCTTTCCTGTTGGGCGTGATTGGCAGACAATTCGGCGTAAATCAGCATGATGCTATCCTGACGCATCTGCGTCGTTCTTGCAATCCGCATCTAGTGCCATCGAATGGCTGACTGCATTCGTCCGTATGTGGATTCAGGCACCAATCGTTTTGTAGAGTATGGCGAGACCCATGATGGCGAGTGCGGCGGCAGTTCCAAGGCATCCCTTTGATTGGTTCAAACCGGATGATCCATTGGAAGACGTCAGGTTCAGTTTGGATGCCAATGCTTCGATTTCTGCTTTCGCGACAAATTCACTGGATCCCGTCAACTGGCGGTATAGTTGGATCGCCCCAGGCATGTTTCCAGCCGCCAGTTCAGCAGCAATCTTGTCCAATTGATCTTGGGGGATCTGAGTGGGTGTTCCGATCCATGCTCCTGCTTGTTTGGCTTCATTCGCTGAACCACCACCTGTCAATTCAAGCTGAATAGAATCAACGGCTGTCTTTGCCTCATAAAGGCCTAATCCTGTTATTTCGCGGTACAGTTTGACCGCTCCAATTTTGTTTCCAGAGCGTAGTTGTTTGACGATGGTATCCAGCTGATTCTGAGATAGCTTGTCTGCCATGGGATCTTGATTCAGTGGTTGATGAATTCGGATGTCTTGATCTTTGGATTGTAATAAGTCAGGGTCAATTTAATTGATTATTTAAGCATTACGAAGGCTCCTTTTTGATCCGATCAATCGAGCATGCGGAAGCTTTCCTGAATAGAGCGTAAACTCCCGCCATGGCGAAACCTTCCGCACAGAGAATCCATCCTGGGATGTTAGCCATGACGCCTTCCAAGGTGCCATATGCCGAAATGATTCCGGATATCAAAAAGTAGACGAACAGGATTCCCATCGTCTACGCTGATCCTTGCGGTTTGCGGTATCGAGATTGAAGATGCGGCAGCGCACTGCTCACGCTACATCCAGGCAAAAAACGGTTACGCCAAGCCTGACGTAGAACCGGACTCATGTCAGATGCTCCTGCCCTCGATTGATATACAACTTACGCACACCTGAAAGCTTAAACTCACCAGATGTGAGTGGCGATTGAGAACGGAATGATTGGCTACAGGAAGTATTCGTTCCATGATTTTCAGCCAGTTTGTCCCTATGCACTGTTAGATTTCGGGTCGAGGGCGTCACGAAGGCCATCCCCAAGGAAGTTGAGCGAAAACAGGGTCAGGGAGAAAAAAATGGAGGGGAATACGAGAAGCCAAGGGTAGGAGATCATTTTCTCAGCGCCGTCGTTGATCAACGAACCCCAGGAGCTGTCGGGTGGCTGGACGCCCAGGCCGAGGAAGCTGAGGGATGATTCGAGAATCATGACCGAAGGAACGGTGAGGGTGGAGTAGATGATCACCGGGCCCAGAAGATTGGGGATGATGTGGCGGATAATGAGGCGCACCCTGCGGACTCCGAGAGCGCGTGCTGCATCAATGTAGGGCATGGTTTTGAGTTGGAGCATCTGGCCGCGGACGATGCGGGAGAGCGTCAGCCATTCCACGCATCCGATTGCCACGAAAAGCAGGAGAAGGCTGCGCTCGAAAATGGTCATGAGGAGGATGACAAAAATCATGAAAGGAAGGGAATAGAGGATATCGACAATCCGCATCATAACGGAGTCCAACCATCCGCCTGAATACCCGGCGATCGCGCCCCATGCTACCCCGATAGTCATCGCGACCAATGTGGCAGCGAACCCGACTGCGATCGAAATCCGGCCTCCGAAGAGGGTGCGGGCGGCCAAGTCGCGTCCGAGTGTATCAGTGCCAAACCAGTGGCTGGAACCAGGTGGGGTGGGGCCTTTGAGGAGGTCTTGAGCGTTGGGATCAAAGGGGGCTACCCATGGTGCGAGCAGGCACAGCAGGGTGATGGCTGAAAAACAGACCAGGCCCGCGATTGCCATCCGGTTTTTCATGAGTCGCAGCCAGGCTTCTCCCCACGGTGAGCGAACCGGAAGGGGGAATGCTTGATTGATTATGGGGTCGGATTCAGGCATCGGCAGAAATTTCACGCGTTGGATCTGAGGCGGAGTCTCGGATTAAGCCAGACAAGCAAGGTGTCCACGATGAAGTTGAACAGGATCAGGATCGCAGCGTAAACGAGAACAGTCCCCATGATGAGGGTGTAGTCGCGGTTCAGCGCTGCATTGATCAGATGGCGTCCCAGTCCTGGCAGCATGAAGATGTATTCGATCACGAATGATCCGGTGATCAGGTGAGCCGCAACGGGTCCGAGATAGGATATGACAGGAATCATGCCTGTGCGCAGTCCGTGTTTGACGACCACGTTGAAGGGGCTGACTCCCTTGGCTCGGGCGGTGCGGATGTAATCCTGGCCAAGCACCTCAAGCATGCTCCCTCTCGTCAGACGTGCGATTCCGGCCGCATAGTATAAGCCGAGTGTCATGGCTGGAAGGATACGGTAGCGCAGACTCTCGAGCCATGGAGCATCGTAGGATGGCTCCCAGAACAGAACGGGTAGTCGAAAGGGTTCGGGCACCCAAAATCCGAAAACCAGGATGAGAATGGGACCAAGGACGAAGGTAGGTAGGCAGATTCCGATCATGACGATCGCCATGGGGATGTGATCCCATGAGGAATTCTGTTTGAGGGCTGCTAAGGATCCCGTTGAGATTCCGAGCAAGGCAGCTATGATCAAGGCGTAGAATCCGAGTTCGGCAGACACGGGCAGGGATTCGGCGATAAGCTGATTGACCGTGCGACCTTCGTATCGGAAGGAGTATCCGAAGTCGATTCCCAGTCCCTCCTTCAGGTCGAAAGCCAGCAAAGCGCGTGGCGAGAGCCGCTTTGGCGTGATGTTCCACATGTATTTCGCGTATTGGACATGCAGGGGATCATGGAGGCCATATTGTTCCTCCAGCTTTTGCAGAATGTGTTCGGATACATTGCGTTCCTGACTAAATGGGCCACCTGGGACGGCCTTCATCATAACGAATACCACTGTGGCGATTAAGTAGAGCACCAGAATGGTTTGAAGCAGTCGACTGATCAGGAATCGAAACATGAATTGGAAGGACCTTAGAGACGGAAGCCCGTGGGTTCCAATTGAATGAACTTGAATGGGTGATAGTCGAGCAATTTGGGATGCCAGTTCTTGACATCCGGGTGGAGCAGATACTTCCGGGTATACCAGTAAATGGGAGCTACCGGGAGTTCATCGAGAAAGATGCTCTCCATTTCCCCCATGAGCGCATTGCGGAGCCCGGGATCGCCGGTTACCAGAACCTGTTTATAGAGTTCGTCATAGCGGTGGTTGCTCCATCCCGTCTGATTGTTGCCGCTGTCCGAAGTCCAGATCATTAGAAAGGTGATGGGATCGACATAATCTCCGATCCAGCCGGAGCGAGAAATGCTGTATCTCAGGTTGACCTGGTTATCGAGATATACCTTCCACTCCTGATTGACGATACCCACATCAATCCCCAAATGATCGCGCCACATCTGCTGGATGGCCTCCGCAATCATCTTGTGAGCCTCCTGTGTGTTGATGAGAATGTCCATCTTTGGAAACCCTGATCCCCCTGGGAAACCCGCTTCAGCGAGTAGCCTTCGGGCAGTCTCCGGATCAAACGCGATGTTGCCCGGAGTGTGGTAGCCTGATACTCCATCGTAGACAAACCCCCTTGCCGGAGTCTCTCCTCCCCGGGTCACTTCCCTGACGATAAGTCCGGTGTCGATCGCAAGGGAGAGGGCGCGGCGAACCAAGGGCTGGTCCAATGGAGGGCGTGTCGTGTTAAACCGGTAGAAGTAAGTTCCGAGATAGTCGTCAAACCGGATGACCTCGGGGTGCTTGGAGCGGTAGAACTCGATCCGGTCAATCGGGATATTCGAGCAGTAATGAATTTGTCCTGCCCGGAATGCGGCCTCTTCGGTGCTTGCCTTCTCTATCGGGAAGAACCGGATGCCCTTGATACTGACCCTGTCCGCGTCCCAATAGGTGTCACTCTTGAGCACCTCGAGATAACTATTGGTCACCCAACGCGAGATTCTGAATGCCCCGTTTCCGACCAGGTTTTCCGGGCGTGTCCAGTCGGATTCGCGGCTATCAATGCTGCCGAATGCTTCGATCACTCTGGGGTTTACCGGGTACCATGCGTTGTGCTTGAGCATGCCCGGCAGATGCGGGGTTGGTCCAATCAGATGGAGTCGAAGGGTGTGTGTGTCAACGACTTCCACGCCGACAGTTGAGAAGTCGGTCGTGTTTCCTTTGAGGAAATCTTCAGCACCTTTCAGGACGATCAGTTGATCAGCGTATTGAGCTCCGAGCGCGGGAGAGAGGATGCGGCGGATGGAGTAACTGAAGTCGGACGCCAATACGGGATCGCCGTTGCTCCACCGCGCGTCATGGCGAAGGTGGAAGGTCCATACGCTTGCATCGCTGTTGTGTTCCCAACTCTCAGCGACTCCGGGCTCAGGGGCGCTCTCGTCGGTAGGGTGGTACGCAATGAGACCCTCAAAAATGGCGTGTAGGATATTGTGCTCGGGGACTCCGGTGGTGAGATGGGGATCAAGTCCGTGGGGTTCGGACCCGTTGCCCAGCAGCAGCATTCCTTGGGCGGATGCTATTTCTACCGGTGTCCGGCTTTCGGTGCAACTGCTGAAAACCAGAGTGAAAAGGGACAAAAGGATACCCTGTGGAATGAGACTCCAGAGGATGTGCCTTCGCGTCATACCCATTCAGGAGGATTCTGCAGCTCTGGTTTAAGCACTCCGATGTAAGGCAGATGGCGATAAAGTTCGGCGAAATCGAGCCCATAACCTACGACAAAATGATCGGCTATATTGAAACCGACGTAGTCGCAGGGTTCGGATACGTGGCGATTGGTCTGCTTGTCGAGCAGTACGCATGTGGCAATGCTCAGGGGCTTGTGAGCCTCGAGTTGCCTCACAACCTTCCGCAGCGTTTTTCCTGTGTCCAGAATGTCGTCGATGAGGAGCACGTTTTCTCCTTCGATATCAATCCGGATAGGATCGATGATACGGGGTTCCGTTGCGGGAGCGGTGCCTCCCATGTAGCTGGAAACACGGATACAATCAAGCTTGACGGGAACGGTGATGTGCCGGATGAGGTCCGCCGTAAACAGCAACGCGCCGTTGATGATGGCGACGAGAATCAATTCCCGATCCTGATAATCCTCGGAAATCTGGCGTCCCAGTTCGGCAACCCTTTGCTTGATAGCATTCTCGTCAACGAGAATCGTGGCTATGTCCTCAGTCATGTCCGATGGGATGCAGGAAATAGATAAGTGTCAACTCGGATCGTTCAAGCCTGTCCCGCTGATTCGGAAGTGGTGAACACTCCATCCCTCATTTTGAGGATGTAATCACAGCGTCTTGCGATATCCGGATTGTGGGTGACAATGAGAACGGCCTGATTATTGCGCTTGGATAACTGATAGAGTAATTCAAACACGATATTTGAGTTCTTCACATCGAGGTTTCCGGTCGGTTCATCCGCGAGCACGATCGGTGGATCATTGGCAAGCGCACGGGCTACGGCGACACGTTGCTGTTCCCCTCCGGAGAGGCGGTTTGCGAGGCGTTCCGTCTTGTCTCCGAGACCGACTGACTGAAGCAGCATGTGGGCTCTCCGCTCCATTGTAAGTGTCTTGCGATTGCCCCGTTTCCACATCGGAATCATGATATTCTCGGTGGTGGTGAACTCGGGAAGCAGAAAGTGAAACTGGAACACAAAGCCAATTTTCTCGTTGCGGATGCGGGTCCGCTGATCCTCGTTGGATTTGGATACGTCGATTCCATCAATGAGAATGGTGCCCTCATTCTGACGGTCAAGGAGGCCGAGTGTATAGAGCAGGGTGCTTTTTCCGCAACCGGACGGACCGACGATGGCATAGGTGTTGCCCCGGAAAAGCTGTAGATCTACGCCTTTAAGCACATGCACTTGCTGCTCGGGATCGCCGAGGTAACGGTGAAGTTTTTTGCATTCGAGAACGGGTTTGTTGTCGGGTTGAGTCATGTTGATGGGATGGGCGTGGTTTGAGTTAGCCGCTTGTGCCCCGGATGACATCACCAGGCTCAAGTTTGGCTGCCCTTCTCGAAGGGATGATGCTGGCTGTCATGACAAAGATGAACGCGATCAATCCTGCGATAACATAATGCCAGATAGACCAGTCCACCACGAAACTATCGGTGGAGAATATTCCGCGGATGCGTATCGGCAAGCGGGATGCTACGAGCGTGAGGGTCGCTCCGGTAAGCCATCCAGTGAGGATCCCGACCACAGTCACGATGAATCCCTGCCAGATGAAGATATGCGTCACATCTCTTCGAGAGTATCCGATGGATCGCAGAATGGCGATTTCCCGGGTTTTCTCCATCACGATAATTGCAAGGGTACTGAACATTCCGAGCCCGGAAATAAAGATGATGGATGAAAGACTGATCATGGCCGAGATGCGAATGGCCTGAAATACCTGAAGCCATACTTTTTCGCGTTCCTGCCAAGGGGCAACGATATGCTGGACGACAGACTCCATCAGGAAGCGGTCATCGTCCGCTTTTTCGACATCAAACAGACTAACCTGAATGTAGGTGGTCTGGTGGGGACGTTTGAGAATGCGGCGAGCCTGGTTGATGTCGATGAAGATGCGTTCGCGGTCGATGTCGCGGTATCCGGTTTCGTAAATTCCTGAAACAAGAACCCGGTGCGATTCATCGCCTACAGTGAACAAGATCGAGTCTCCCGGCTCGATCATCATTCGCTCAGCAAGCGCTAGTCCAACGAGCACCCCTCTCGGGTTGCGCTGGAAATCGAGCATGCTCCCGAAAACGATCTGTTCCTCAAGGTCGGACACCAGCATGTGCATGTCCTTTTCAATGCCGAAAAGCTGGGCAGGTTCGGCTTTGAAATTGTTGGAAACATCAATCGCACCACGCAGTACCTTGGAGGCGGCGAGGACGTTGCTGAACTGGTAGAGTGATTCGATCACCTTGTCTGCGTGTTCGACCCCTGGACGATACTTTCGGCCACTTGCGCGTCCAAATTCGAACTGCCGACCGGTCTCCTCCTGTTCGATCTGAATGCTGGTGAGGGTTTCCTGGAACTTGTCCTGAACCCTGACGGCTCCATTCGCTCCGAGCACGGTCTTGATGAACAGTTTTTCAAATCCGGTTGTGTTCGCCTGAGCGACAATGAAGAGCCCCACGCCGAGAACAATCCCGGCCAAGCTCATCAGCATGGATCGCTTTTTGGAGAGGAGGAAGCGGACGGCTATCCTGAAATTGGGAGACATGATGAATGGTCAACGGTAGGGATGGATCTCACTTGGGCGCGTCCGGTGTTGTGGCAGGTGAAGAAGGTTCCATCGCCTGCACTGGATCGCTCCACTCGACACGGACGAGATCTCCGTCGCGGAAGCGGGTGAGTTCTTCCTTGATGATGATATCTCCCTCGCGGATTCCGTCGAGGATCTCGACTTGATTAAGACCGCGGAATCCCGGGGTGACTCTGACAATTTCAACCTTTGAGTTGCGCACCCGCAAAACGTTGTTGCCGATGATCGCCGGACTGGGAATAAGCAACGAATTGGTGCGTTCACCGACAATGATGCTGACTTCGCCGGTGAGTCCGGGCGTGAGCTTGCGGGGCTCAATTTCCACTCCGAGGTAGGTTTTGTAGCGTTGAGTGATGGGGTCCGCCATCGGAAGGATTTGGGTGACCGTTGCGTTGAATATGGAATCAGGGTAGGCAAGGAAACGCACGCTCGCGTCCAATCCTTCTCTTACCTTGTTGAAGTCCTCTTCACTGATTTCAGCCGTGACCAATCGGCGATCATCAATGATCTCGAAGGCAACGGCACCCGCGCTTACCAAGTCTCCCTCACGTGCGAATATGTTGGTCACCACCCCGGATACCGGGCTTCGGATAGTCATTTTCTCAATGTCGAGACGAAGCTGTTTGATCCCGGCATCCTTCATTTTTACGGCGAGTTCTTCATTCAGGTCCTGACGGCGGATGTTCTCGCGAAGCTGTTGAAGGTTGCGTTGGGTGAGCTCGAGATCCCGATCCGGACGAATGCCGCGTTTGACATCGCGTTCCATCTCTTCAAGGTCTTCGAGTGCCTTTTGAAGGGTGTAGGTCGACGGACGTGTGATGGCGAGTGTTCTCTCGTGGTTGTCCTTGTCGATCAGGAGGCGTTCGAGTTGGAGTTGTTGTTCCTCCGTGTCGAGTCGCAGAAGAATTTGGCCTTCCTTCACCTGGTCACCGATCTCCACAGGTGCGTCAATGACTGTTCCGGCTTTTTCGCTACGCAATTGAAGGAGGTGATACTCACTTACCTCCACTGTTCCCAGAACGATATCCTGTGCGCTTCCGCGTTTAGCCCGCGTGACCACAACCTCGGGAATCGACATCCAGAAAAGGATGAATCCGAACACGAGAAAGGCGACGATAAGCAGAATCCATTTCCAGAATGCGAAGGAGAGTAGCAGCGCTTTGAGTCTGCTTCCTACCGAGCGGTTCGCCGAAGACTGATTGGAGAATGACGATGACATTGAATAAAGGTGCGATAGACCCGGAGTCCGGGTTGTCAATCAGAGAAAACGTATGAGCGCCGTTTGAGACGCTCATCCCCGCAACAACAAGGATCTGTTAATCCTGAAGACTTGTTTCCTTCGCCAGTTTGACGAGGCGTTTGGTGTCCTTATCCGATGGAGGAGTGAGGATACTCATGACTGGATCCTGATTCATCCAGGTAAGGAATCTAGAGAATGTCAGAATGTAGTCCATTCGTTGATTGGAAATGTTGATTTCCTGGCTGATTCGGTTGAGTTCAGCATGTTTGAAGTCGAGGCTGGATAGGCGCCCCCTCTGGTGTTCGTCCTTTGATTTTTCGTAATCGTTGAGCGCCAGCTTGTATTCATCTTCGGCGAATTGAAGCCTTTCAAACTTGTAGATCAAATCCTCTATTCCCCTTTTCATCTCAAGCTTCAGAGAGAGCAGGAGTTCCCGATGTTCTTCAATTTGTTTGCGACGATTGGCATATGCAGAGTCGAGCAGTCCGCTGGTGTATCCGCCATCTGCGATTGTCCAATTGAATCGAACACCAGCGCTGTAGCGCCAAACGTTTTCGGATTTCCCGTAATCCGGGTCGTTTTTGTTGGTTTCGCGGGTGGACTCCATGTCCATCGACATATTAGCTCCAAGGCCCAAGCTCGGCCTGTTCCCAGCACGGGTAGAGACGATTCCTTCTTCCGCGTTTTGTATGATAAGCTCGGTCTTCTTGACCCTCAGGATATCGGAAAACTGGGAGGTCTCCATGCGTCTGGCTTCATCGACAACACGGTTTTCGAAGGACGGCAGAGCAGGTATGGAGGTCGGAATCCGGCTTTCCTGATAGTCGGGGATTCCAGTGAGTCTTCTGAAGTCTTCGAGCTGGTTGTTGTATTGACGTTTGATGTTTTCAAGGTCTCCCATGAAACGGCGACGTGAAATCACCGAACGCTCGTAGTTTTCTTTGGAGAGTTTTCCTTCTTCGAAACGCAGGGTATCCTGATCCAATCTTGACTGGGCGATCTCGACATTGAGCTCAACTTCCTGCATCCGGATTTTTTGGATGATCAACTGAAAAAAAGCCGTGCGGATCTGTGAAGCGGTATTTTGGAGAGCCAGGGAATAATCGATCTCAGCGATCTTGTATTGGTTGTCGGCCATCCGGTGCCGGGCGGACTTTGCCCCCCATTGGAAAAGCGTGTAACTCAGACCGAGAGAAAGCGCATTCACGCCGAATGAGGTTTCGTCTGCCCATGTGTCTCCAGCCACACCAACCCCCGTGCTGACTGACATGTAGGGATATTGGTTGGTGCGCGATAGCTTCTTGCTGATCTGCGCGTTCAGCAGGTTGTTGTCGAGGTTGTAGAACTGGAAGGAGTTCTGTTCAGCCTGCAGGTATATGTTTTTGAGCTCGGGGAAAATGGATTCCGCTGAAGCATTATAGGTCTGCGCGTTGCATACCGAAGACGCAATCAATACGGAACAAAGAGTAAGGATTCGGGTTTTCATTCAGGTTTCGCTGTGAGATAGAATAGCCAACTGTATGATTAGATCAGGATGGGGTGCTGATGTTCAAAAGCAAAATCACAAAAGGATTTAAACCTTTTGTCTTAGGGAAATTCAACTCTTTTCTCCGCAGCTATGGGGCGGATAGCCAAAAGAATCAGCCCGTTCAGGCTCCGTAGTGGCAGAGGAGCTCAATTTGTTCCCCGCATCGGCAGGTGATGAGGATTCGGGTGACTTTTCCGTCCTGAGTCACGCATTCCACTTGAGGCTGC
This sequence comes from Opitutales bacterium, assembly GCA_033813415.1. Lineage (GTDB taxonomy): Bacteria > Verrucomicrobiota > Verrucomicrobiia > Opitutales > JAFGAQ01 > JAFGAQ01. The sequence continues at coordinate 11,324 of JAPXRV010000012.1, forward strand.
CCTGGACCTGAAACGACCTCAACATGTTTGATGTCTTTCGCGGGAAGTCCGGACACCGGTTTTCTCAGCGCCTTGAGTTTCTCAAGTTTTTCGGACTGTGGCTGGTTTTGTGTTTGGCGGCCTTTGAGGTAATTGTCCATGGGAACCGTGGGTTAGCGGGGTTCGAGGCTGATTTCGATGCGTTGATTCGATTCTGAATCCGGACTGAGCCCTTCGAGTGGCGATGAATCTCCGAATGCCGTGACCCGGGCAAGCTTCTCAGGATCCAGTGCGTGAAACACGAGGGAACGCCGCACCGCGTTGGCCTGGTCGGCAGTCAACTCCCATGCGGTGTAGTCCGGGTTCTCGGACTGGAATCCCGACTGGGTGTGTGCCTCGATTCTGACTTTGAGATCGTAGCGGTCGATCAACCACGCGATATTGCGCAGCAGCAGATCGCCCCATTCAGTGAATTGAGCGGAGTAGGGTTCGAAAATCGGCTGGTTGGTGCGGTCAAAGATGCGGAGGATCATACCGTCGTTGGTCGTCTGAATCGCGAGCACGGCATCCTCATCGGTCGGGTCGATTCCCAGATGCTTGATGAACACCTGCGCCATCTGTTCAATAAAGGTTTTGTTCTGCTCGTATTGGGGGTCCGAACTGATTCCCACCATTCCGATGCTGGCTCCGATGTCGATCGGGTCCTTTCGGGTCTGCGCTCCTTGAAAGGCGGTATACGGGTTGTTGAAGTAATGGGCGACGTCTTCAAGGACCTCGTCGTCCTGCGCGAGGATCCACATCACCATGAAGAGCGCCATCATGGCCGTGAAAAAGTCGGCAGCGGCGACTTTCCATGCGCCACCGTAGTGCAACGCCACTACGGCCTCCTGCTTCCCGTCCGAGGGATAATGGGACTTTGCAGGGTCCGGCATATCGATCATTTGGTTTCCTTGAGGATAGCCTCAAGCTCAGCTGAACCAGGGCGTGCGTCTTTCGGCAGCGCTCTCCGGGCGACTTCGATGGCCATGGCTGGAGCAAGGCCTTTTGCAAACCCGCTGAGTGCCTCGGACAATACCTTGTAGTAAACCAGTTCCTTTTCCGCTTGAAAAACGAGACGTTCCGAAATCGGGTTGAGAAATCCGTAGGACAACCATACCCCCATGAATGTGCCGGTGAGGGCAGCCGCCACTTTGTGCCCCACGGCCCCTGCGCCCTGGTCGATGACGCCCATTGTAATAATGATACCCAGAACAGCCGCGCAGATCCCGATGCCGGGCAGGGAATCCGCAGCCAGGTGAATCAGCTGGACCGGCCCATGGCTTTCGTGTTCCTTGTTGTGGATCTCTGCGTGCATGAGCGACCCGATCTGGTCAGGTTTGATCTTCCCGTCGATGAGAGGCCGGAGGTTGTTGACGAGAAACTCGACCCTGTCCTCGTTTTTCACGAAAGATGGGTATTTTGACATGATCGGGCTTTCATCGGGAGTCTCGACATGATCGTCCAGTGCGATGAGCCCGTTGCGTCGTCCCAGAGTGAATAGCTCAAAGAGCATCTTGAGGAGATCAATGAAATCGGTCTTTTTCGGACCACCTCCTTTGAGGGCGCAAAGAACATCCCGGATCGTTGCCGCAATGACCTCCTTCGGGCTCGCAATCACGACCAGCCCCAACGTGATTCCTACGACCACTGTGATTTCGGATACATGGACCAGAACCATGGGTTGACCACCCGCGATCATAAATCCCCCGAGGGTGGCAGCCAGAACAATGATCGATCCGATGATGACTAACATGATGGAAGCTTACTGGCTTACTTTTTCGACGTAAGCACGCAGACTCGCGATAGCCTGTGCGTGAATTTGACAGATTCTTGACTCGGTCAGATTAAATACTGCAGCAATTTCGGAAAGCCGCATTCCCTCAAAATAATACATCGCCAGTACTTTGCGGGCGGCATCGGGAAGCGTTGCTATTCTCTTTTTCAGGAGCCCGATCATTTCTTTGGTTTCGACCTTATCCTGAACCGCAGCCTGACCGGTGTCCGCTATGGCGTCCTTGAGGGGGGCTCCGTCCTCACTGTTTGCGTCAACGGTTTGGTCGAGCGAGACGACGGATATCGGTCTTACTTTTTTGAGAAGCTTGGCGTATTCCTCATGAGACATACCGAGTTCCTTACGGATCTCGTGTTCCTCGACCGGGCGTTTGAGCCGGGTTTCGAGCGTCAGGATCGTGTCCTGGAGCATCTTGGCTTGTGCACGATTGCTCCTCGGCATCCAGTCGAGCCTTCTAAGCTCATCCAGAATCGCCCCGCGAATGCGGATGAAGGCGAAACTTGAGAAGGACTGGTTGCGTTGCGGGTCATATTTCTGAACTGCCGCTATAAGGCCGGCGACCCCCACGCTATACAGATCGTTGAACTCAATGTGATCCGGGAGTCTCATCTTGATCTTCCCGACGATGGACTTCACCAATGGCAGGTGGCGGTTGACGATGTCTTCGACGCTCTCCTTGTTTTTTGCAACGGTTGCATAGCTTGTAACGGCTGTCTTCTGTCGGTTGCTGAGGTGGGAATCGGCTGACATGGTGTCGGACGGCGAAAGGAAAGGGCTTACTGAGACTTGTCGATCAGGCTACCCAGAATTCCCCTTTTGTCATTTCCTTCCCCCTGTTTGTTTTCCGTCTTTTTCTGTTCTGCTATTCGGCGCCTGTAGGATTCGGCCTGGAGGGAGGAAATATACCTGTCGAGAATTTTGAGTGCCAAAGCAACAATCACACACGCGATCGAAGCATCCGTCAAGGCAGTAACTATATCACGATCCTTCAGCAGCACAAAAACAAAGATTAGGCTGAATGCGAACAGACCGCCGGTTTTGACCCAGTTGGATGTTTTGCTCATGTCCGGACGAGGGTTCTGGGAAACGTCTTGTTGATCAGAAGAGGCAGGAAGTCTTCATTGGGATATGGAGCGGATTCGTCTCCCATGCTCATGAAAACGAGTGGATGGCTGCCTTTGAGAACGAACTTCCATAGCTTTTCCCATTTCGGAAGCTCGTCAAGGTGGGTAAATGTCTGGTGAGTTGCGCCCATCTTCTTCCCTATTTCGAAGGCCGAACTGAGGGAATGGTCGTCATACATCGCATTCATGACGAGCACGCGCGAATCGATGTTAAGGTCGTTGAGGGTCTTGCGAAATGCAAAGATGCGTTCTCCTTCATTCATGTGGAGTCCGGGCAGATCGACGAATAACTGGGTATCGGATCCGAGATGAAGGTCGGATGGGTCCCTGACCAGTGGTACTCCGATGATGTCGCAAAACACGGTGAGCATATCATCCGGATTGGGTTCCTCGTCGTCCAGCTTGAGGATCTGCACTTTGCGGCCGTGCACGAAGACCTGATTGGCCACATGCTTCCGGAGTACGGTTGATTTGCCGACTCCAGGGGTTCCAACGAACGCCACAAAGTCGGAGAGCGGTCGGTTCTGGACCTTCAGATATTCATCCTTTAGCAGGGAGATAACTTCGGCCAAGGCGTGTTCGAGGGGCCTTTGATTGAGGCTCTCCCACTGGGGAAGCTGTGCAAATCGATCAATCAAGGAACTGGGAAACCCGGAATTCCGCAGCAGCACCTCTATGCGGGGAAGTTCGAGAGAGGAACTCCGTGACGGGCTGGAGCTTTGTTGGTAAGCGGCTACCATCTTGGAAGCCGGGTTTGCTGTGGCCGGCGAGGTGCTTTTCGCCGGAGAATCAATTTCGGGAAGGGCTTCTTCGGCAGAAACTTGTTTCGATTCAGGCTGCCCGGATTTTGGCCCGGATTCGGATTCATCAAGCGCATCCGTTTTGTCGCCCGGGAGTTCGAATGGTTTTGGTGCTGCATCCTCGGGCGGCACGCTGACGATGATTTCCAGTTTGTTGGAAGACCAGAGTTTGGACATTCCCTTGGGTTGAAATTGCTTCACCGATTGAACGGTGGCGCGTTTTCCTAGCTTTTGCTGGATGAGCGATACTGCTTCGGCTGCGGAGTCAACAACCAGGCGGAAGGTGCGGGTTTCCGTGTTTGAAGCGGATGAAGTCTGCTCGATTGCCGGAGTGTTGCCCCGACTATTATCAGGTTGCTTGGGCATAGGTCCTTTCCGGGTTTTCCTGTTGAAGCGGGTTCATTTCGTTGGGCATGGTGATAATGCCAAATGTCTGGATCTGGGTCTTGGATGAGAATTCCTGATAGGACAACACAATGAGATTGGGGAAGGAGGGTTCAAAAAAGCGTTTGAACGGCAACCTGACTTCGCTGCTGGTGATGAGTATACTTTGAAGACCCTGTTCATTCATTGCCTGTATCCGCATATCCAACTGCCTTAGCAGGTGTTGGGTCAATCCCGGATCGAGCATAAGTCCAATATCAGTCTGGGTCCGTTTGACGTGGGTGGCGAGCAGTTGATCCAGACGGGGCTCCAGTGTGAGGGCGTGCACGACTCCTTGTTCGGTTTCGTATTGGGAGACAAAGTAAACGCCCAGTCGGCGTCTGACTTGTTCCGAAAGTTCATCCGGGTTCTTGGTGAACGCCGCGAAATCCGCAATCGTTTCGAGTATGACATTGAGGTTTCGGATGGGAATGCTCTCTTTGAGAAGGTTTTTGAGCACTCTTTGGATCAGTCCCACGGACACCAGATCCGGAAGTAGTTCGTTTATCAGAGTTGGGTTCTTGGCCTTAACCAGATCGATCAGGCGCTGCACATCCTCCCGGTCGAGCAGAAGATCGGCCACTCCCTTGAGGATTTCCGACAGGTGGGTGATCATCACAGAAGATGCGTCCACAACGGTGTAGCCGTTGATTTCGGCCGTCTTCTTTACCGCCTCGGTTACCCAAACCGCGTCGAGTCCGAACACCGGTTCCTTGGTGGGAGTTCCCTTGAGCGTGACTGTGCTGTTTGAGACATTCATCGCGAGCCAGCGGTCCGGCATGATTTGTCCCTCGGCGATTTGCTTCCCTCTCAACAGGAACCGGTAGTGGTTGGACTCCAATTCGAGGTTATCCCTCACCGCTACTGGGGGCACGATGAGTCCCAATTCCTTGGCCAGGCTCTTGCGCAGGCCGGTAATGCGGTCGAGGAGGTCTCCTCCGGTCGATGGATTCGTGAGGGTGAGCAGTCCGTAGCCCAGTTCGACGCTGAATGTGTCCGTGCTGATCAAGGTTTCAAAACTCTGACCACCCTCTGGTGAAGGTTGCCCCGACGCCCCGGAATCCTTTGCGCTTCCGTCTTCGAGGTGTTTCTGCGCTCCTTTCGCCGCTCCAGGCAGTGCGAGTTCAGTTGCCTTTTCGTGTTTCTTGATCAGGTAGGCCCCGGTTCCCGCAATCCCTGCGAGTGTCAAAAATGGAAGAACCGGCATGCCAGGAATGATCGCGAACATGAGGATCAGACCTGAGGCAACTCCGATGGCCCGCGGCTGTGTGAGGATGGTCTTGCCGATGTTGGATCCGAGGTCTGCGGTCTCATTGGTGCGGGTCACGAGAACACCCGCTGCAAACGACACGATGAGGGATGGAATCTGGGATACCAGCCCGTCGCCGACTGACAGAAGGGTGTAAGTCTGGAGTGATTCCACCAGTGTCATGTCGCGTTGGACTACGCCAATTGCAAATCCTCCGACCACGTTGATGAGTGTGATCAAAATGCCTGCCACCGCATCTCCGCGGACAAACTTGCTCGCTCCATCCATGGCGCCGTAGAAGTCGGCCTCTCTCTGGATCTTCTCGCGGCGCATGCTGGCGGTGTGTTCGTCGATCAGGCCTGCATTGAGCTCGGCATCGATGGACATCTGTTTCCCCGGCATGGCGTCCAAGGTGAACCTCGCCGCCACTTCTGCAATACGGCCGGCGCCCTTGGTGATGACCATGAAATTGACGATGACCAGGATGAGGAAAACAACCGCTCCGACTACGAAGTTCCCGCGGACCACAAATTCACCGAAGGAATTGATCACATTTCCTGCGTAGCCATCCAGCAGGATCAATCGGGTGGATGCCACGTTCAGACCGAGCCGGAATAGCGTGAGTGCCAGCAAGACGGTTGGGAACACAGCAAAGTCAGGCGGATACTTCACGTAGATGATCACCAGCATGACCATCAGCGAGATCCCGATCGAAACAGAGAACAGGAAATCCAGAATCCCCGGTGGAATGGGTAATACCAGAATGAACACGGACCCGAAGAGACCCAGAACGAAGATCAAGTCCGGACTCGAACGGAGAAAGGAGGATATCGAGAATGGTTTGGATACGTCGGCCATGGTCTATCGGCAGTTGGGAAAGGTTCAGGATTTGGGCTGCGATTGGCGCTGTGCCCTGCGGATCTTCAGCTGGTGGAAATAGTAACGGTGGGACTTGTAGGTAGCCGCGAGGATCTCGGCAACAACCTGATACATCTCATAAGGGATCGCACTGCCGACACGTCCCATCTTGAAGAGCATCTGTGCAACAGGCCGGTTCTCGATCATCGGAACACCGTGCTCCCGGGCGATCGCTTTGATCTTTTGGGCGATCAGGTTTTGTCCTTTGGCCACGATCACCGGGGCCTGATCCACTCCGCGTTCGTATTTGAGTGCCACGGCATAGTGCGTCGGGTTCGTTACCACGACATCGGCCTCGGGGATCGCAGACATCATCTGTCTCCTCAGCATACTTCTCATGAACTGCCGTTGCCTTCCCTTGACGGCCGGATCCCCTTCCTGACTCTTACGTTCATCCTTGACCTCCTGCTTGGTCATTTTGAGGTCCTGGGATGTTTTGCGCTTCTGGAAGAGGAAATGGATGATGGCTATGACTGAGAGGGCAAAGATGAGCCGTAGAAAAAGGGTAAGGAAGAGTTTGTGGATGAACTTGAGGGTGTAGGCAGGGGTGACAGCAGTGTGGAAAATGGGGTCATCGAGAATGACCCAGATCCCTTGGGTGACGATGATCACGACCGCCGCAAGTTTGAGGAACTCGACGAGAAAATCGGTGATTTTGCTCTTGGAGAACAGGTTTTTCAGGCCTGTGACCGGGTTGAGCTTTTCAGGCTTCCACGCCAAGACTTCTGGCGTTAGTTTGAAGCCGCTCTGCAATCCGGCTGCGATGATGGACGCTCCCGTGCAAGCGACGATGACCGGGACGACGATCGCAAGTATTTTCCCATAGCTCCAGATGAGCCAGTCCTTGCAGTTTTCGATGCTGACTTCGATTTCGCCGAGATGACCGAGCAGTTCGATTGTGGCGTCTGCCATTTTGCGTGAGCCAGACCCTCCAAGAAACAAAACAACGAAGAATGCTGCGATCATCATGAAGGTCATCTGGATCTCAGGGGCCTTGGCAAAATTCCCCTTCTTGAACTCCTGATCGATCCTCTTGGAGGTAGCTTCTTCGGTTTTTTGATCTTTATCGACGTCAGCCATGAGCAAATTGGACTAATTCAGTATCTGCAGCATCGTGCGTGGTGTTTCCTCGGCATATTGGAGCAGGAAATTGAAGATGAGGTTGGCGGTGATGAGCAAGACAACCAATCCTCCGAGGATGCGGAAGGAGAAGCTGATGATCATCACGTTGATCCTTGGTGCTACTTTTCCCAGAACCCCAAAGGAGAGGGTAACGAGGAAATTGACGGCAATGAACGGAGCGGCGATCGAAACAGACACTACAAAGACTTCTGAAATGATCGATATGACCGATGAAACATTGCCTATGACGAGCGTTTCTTTGACGAAACCGATTGCTCCATAGCTTCTCATCAGAGCGCTGAAGACCAGATGGTGCGCACCCGTCATCAGGAAAAGCAACCCCCCCAGATAGAAGAGAAGGACGGTCATAAGGTTGGACTGCCCGCCGCTTTCCGGGTCGAACTGTTGCGCCATCATGAGTCCGATTTCGGTCGAGATCATGTGGCCAGCGAGTTCGGTTATGGCGAAGAATGAGCGCACGGCGATTCCCAATAGCAGGCCGACCAGGCATTCGCCGATGGCTAGGAAAAAGATGCCCCATACCGAAGTTACGGTGGGAAGCGACGGCATGAGCGGCCCTGTGATCATGGAAGCGACGAGCAGGATGAAAATGATGCTGATCTGTCCGGGCATGAAGCGGATACTGAACAAGGGGATCATGTAGGTCATCGCCCCGATCCGGATGCTCACGAGAAAAAGGGTGAGGATGAATGTAAGGTCCAGATTCATTGAGTCATACTAGGAAAGAGCGCAAAAAGGTTGGATGTGAACTCAACAACGCTCTGTATGAGCCACGGTGCCGCCACCATGAACACCAGCCCCAGGGAAAAAAGCTTGGCGACGAAGGGGATGGTCTGTTCCTGAATGCTGGTGACCGATTGAATCATACTCACCCCGATACCCACGACAATGGCTGTGCCGAGAAACGGCGCCGACAGGATGAGTGCCGTCTTGATGAAATAGTGGAGGATCTCCAGCGTGGTTTCAGGGTTCATAGCGAGAAGCTCTGGGTCAGCGAACGAATGACGAGGTACCATCCGTCAACGATCACAAACAATAGGATCTTGAACGGTAGGGAGACGATGACAGGAGGCATCATCATCATGCCCATCGACATGAGGGTGGTGGCTACGAGGAAATCGATCATTACGAACGGCAGGTAGATGAGAAACCCCATCTGGAAGGCGGTGCGGAGTTCGCTGAGAACAAAAGACGGGATCAAGATCTGCAGGGGCAAGGCATCGACTTGAGTCGGACCCATCCGCGAGAGTCCAAGGAAGAACTCGATGTCGCTCTGGCGGGTTTGGGCGAGCATGAATGTTTTGATGTGTCCGGATGCTTTTTCGAGTGCTTCGGTGGATGTGATCTCCTTTCGGATATAGGGTTGCAGGGCCTCGTCCTGAATGTGATCCACCACTGGACCCATGATGAAAAGGGTCAGGAAAAGCGCTATTCCGATGATGATCTGGTTGGATGGCGCCGACTGAACTCCAATGGCGTTCCGGACGAAGCCCAGGACGATCACAATCCGGGTGAAGCTGGTCATCAGCATCAGAATGGATGGGGCCAATGTCAGAAGCGTCATCAGTATGACGATCTGAACCGCGACGCCCAGATCTCCTTCTCCGTCCATGCCTTGCAGGCTGATGCTGAGCCCAGGCGCCTGCGGTTCGGGCGGGGCTTCCTGTGCTCCGGAAACCAAGGGAACGACAGCGAAGATCAGTGGAATCAGTAACAGCCTGAAATATCGAGGCCGGCAAGATTTTCCCGGGTTTGGATTCTGGATGGTTTCGTGGTGTTGCATTGCTTGAGATGAAAAGATCAAGCAAGGATGATACCACAAAGATAAGATTCTTTATCGTAGTGACTTATGGAACTGAAAGGCGATAATCGGCAAATTGTGCCGATCAGCCGGGCCGCCATCAGCAGGAGGTGCGGATGCAAAAAAAGACCGGTCAGGCTATCTGACCGGTCTTCTTTAAAGAGGGTGAATGGAAGGGCTAGAAGCGTTCTTCTTCGAATCCGAGAAGAATGGCTGCCAACTGTTCTTCAACATCGGCTGACGGGTAATTCGGATCATTGAGGAGTTCACGTCCGCGTTCCACAACTTCAGGACGGTTCTCAGGCATTTCCTCAACGCGCTGCGCCAATTGGGCAAGCTTTTCGGTCTCAACCCGCGCTTCCTCCTGGGTGGGCGCTCTAACGGGGGTGTCCTGCTTCGGAGCAAGAAACGTGGATTTCATGCTCTCAATAAGGGTGGTCTCTAATCCGTCTATGTTCATGACAAAAGGTGAATGATGGTAAATTGGTTGGAAGGTGAAATATCGTTACGAAGTTATTATCGGCAGAAACCGGATTGGGTTTAATGGTTTTTTTACCCGATTTTAAAACTTGGGCGATAATCTGTTTTCGGGAAGGGAAAGAAAGCACATTTCTGCGGCAAATTCGGAAAATCTACGCGGGCTTCTGAGTATGGATGAACCCGTGGATACAGGAAAAGCGGCGGTGCGGGTGCGGGCTTCATACCGCATGGCCTCCGATGCCACGTCTGCTCTTGCTGAATCGAAGGTTTCATCGACGGCCCATACAACCTCTTTGGTTTTGAGGTCAACGAGCATGCACCTTGTGCCCATGCGGATCGGTCGATACGGGTGGTAGGATGTCAGGTCGATGGTCAGTATCCCGTCGGCTTGAAGCGTTTCGGACGCGTAATGAAGGAGGGATTCAGGAAGCGGTTGGACAGAACCGAAGGTCGGGCTTCCTGTTATGCGCGAGAGTGTGTCGCGGTCAATCTGGACCACTTCGAAGAGCCGGGTGTCGGTAAGTCTCGCACGGAATGCCTGATCAATCGCTTCCAGTGAGGTGTTTTTTATCCCGGGGCCGTTGGTGACCGGGAGAATGAGTACGCGGCGCAATTCGAGAACCCGTGAGTCTTCGACATGGTAATTCGACGGAAAGGTGGCAGGAAGGTGTTTCTGGAAGACCTCACGATGCTCCATCCGGGCACTTTGACAACCGGCCAGAAAGAGTAGGATGAGCGCCGGGCCTCCCGTCAGGATGAGAGTCCGGAGTGAAAACGACATGCGTCTGAGCAGTTTCATGGACAAAGTGAAAGCATAATTGATACCAGAAATGCCATGAAGAGCTTTCGTTCGGGGAACTCAAGCACTTGGCACGCTTACATGAGACTTGCCTTTGATCCGGCAATGGGATGGAATTCCAAGCGCAGGCATACCCATCTGATCCCCTCAATTCTCATGATAAACGACAAAACTGTTTTGATCACCGGAGGCACCGGATCCTTCGGTAAGGCAATTACGCGCACCATCCTTGAACGCTATAAGCCCGCACGGTTGATTGTCTTTAGCCGGGACGAGCTCAAGCAACTGGAAATGGCGAGATCCTTTCCCAGAACACATTACCCGTGCATCCGCTATTTCATTGGGGATGTCCGGGATGCGGGGCGGTTGCGGCGTGCTTTTCAAGGGGTGGACTACGTGGTGCATGCGGCAGCGCTCAAGCAAGTGGACACTGCAGAGTATAACCCCTTTGAGGTGATCAAGACCAACATCCTTGGAGCGGCTAACGTGGTGGATGCCGCGATCGACACCGGAGTGACCAAGGTGATCGCGCTTTCCAGTGACAAGGCTGCTAATCCGATCAACCTTTATGGGGCGACCAAGCTGTGTGCGGATAAGCTATTCATTGCGGCAAATACCTATTCTTCGCGGCAGAAAACCCGTTTTGCGATCGTCCGCTATGGTAACGTGATTGGAAGCCGGGGAAGTGTGGTTCCGTTGTTTTTGAAACAAAGGGAGCAGGGCGCGTTGACGGTAACGCATCCTGAAATGACCCGTTTTTGGATAACCTTGCGGCGGGGCGTGGATTTTGTGTTGCGTTCATTGGATTCGATGAAGGGCGGGGAAATCTTCATCCCCAAGCTGCCCAGTATGAAAATGATCGATTTGGCGCATGCTGTGGCTCCGGAATGCGGCGTGAGCGTCATCGGAATCCGACCGGGCGAAAAAATGCACGAGGTCATGATTCCATCGGACGAGTCCTCCCATGCGATGGAATTTGATGATCACTATATTCTGTATCCTGCATTCCCGTTCTGGGGAGATGGGGGAGGGAAGCTACCCGGTCGGCCGGTTACTGAAGGGTTTCAATACAGTAGCGATACCAACAAAGAATGGCTTGGAGTGGATGAGTTACGTCAGCTGGTGAGCGAAGTGGAGAAAAACCCCGAAGCATGAGTGATAGGCCTTTTGTATTGGTGTCCAATGACGATGGATATGATTCCGCGTTCATGCGGATCCTCGTTGATACGCTTTGCGAACACTATGACGTGTGTGCGGCTGTTCCGCTGCGTGAGCAGAGCTGGATCGGAAAAGCGGTCAGTCGGCACAGGGATGTCGCGGTGAGAAAGGATGCGAGTTTCCCATGCGATTGCTGGGTGATTGACGGAACTCCCACCGATTGTGTGAACATAGCGCTGTCCCATTTGCTTTCGCGGAAGCCTGATATCGTGGTCTCCGGTGTCAATATCGGATACAATGCCAGCCTGCATTTGATCACCAGTTCGGGCACTGTGTCCGCAGCTCTGGAAGGCGCTTTCTGGGGATTGCGGGCGATTGCCTTGAGCCAATGTGTTCCTTTTGAGGAGTTTGCGGGTATCGTTGCGGATCGATCCAGGGTAAACTCTCGATGGGACCGGCAGTTGCGGGCCGTTGGGATGAGGACTGTCGGATTTATTGATAGCATGCTTTCTGACGCGGACAGACACAAGAAATTCCGGCCAGGAGTGGTGAACGTGAACTTTCCTGTTCATGTCGATGCGGACACTCTGGTGGATCGCACCTATCCCGCTTTGGCAAGATCCGCTCCTCTTTTTGCAGAAGCGGAAGTCGGGAGTGGTGTATACCGTTTTCGCTACAACGCCGGCGAGCCGGTTGGCGATAATGGGAAATCTGACTTGAATAGTCTGGAAATGGGGCGCATAAGCTATTCAACGATAGACTATTCGCTTTTTTCCAACGGTTCGGATTGACCTGCGATTGAGCGCTTGTCTTCATCTGGACCTATACCCAACGCTTTTCAACCCACCATGTATAGAAGCAGCCGTTCTTTAAGTGTTTCCGGAATTTTGTTTTTCCTGCTAATCAGTGTGATTCCACTTCATGCCTCTCCAGAAGGGACATGGACCTTTCGGAATCCTGAACTGGGCGACATGTATTTGATCGTTAAATCGGACGGCACGGGTTCTTATTTTCTGGCTAAAGGAATGGAGACCACCATCAAGAAGGGCACTTGGACAGGCGGGGATGATGGTTTTGATCTGAAGTTCGACAATGGTGTTTCGGGGCGCTTGGTTCTGCGCAGTGAGGATGCCGGCGAGATCAGTTTTGATTTCGCGGGTGCTCATGATTTGGCCCAAGCTTCTTCAGTCATGGCGGTATCCCGGGTTCCGACCGGAAAGATCGGCAGTCTCACGGTCGATCCTGGTGCTGTGAAACCCGATGAGGAAGAGGAGGAAGACAAAGACAGTTTCACCGGATTCTGGGAAGGTGAGTTGTTGAGTGGAGAGAAGTTTTTCATGGTAGTGGATGCGAACCGCACGGCAGGGTGCACGCATTCATTTTCTCTGACGGATCAGGAGAGAGTGCTGGGATACTGGCGCAAGGATGGTCCGGAGATGTATATCTATTGGAGCGACGGTTCTTTCACGATTCTAAAGCGGGTGGGGCGCCGTGTGGAGCAGACCACGATTCCGGCTGGCGCGCTCCTGGAAGATGCCAAAGGTTTCACATGTCGCATGATCGCGGTTTCCGCGAAAGATATCCCCGAGGCGTGGTACTCGGAATTCGAAAAGGATTATGTCGGCAGGGCCAGTTTTCTGGTTTTCCGAAGCCGGAACAAGGTGCGCGATTTTTTCAAGGGAGATTGGTATGTGGGACCCGACCGCAGGGAGGATTCGAGTATCCGGCTGGGGCGGATGAGCGGTGCCCGGACAGAGCGTTTCGGAGGAGTAAAGGGTGAGTGGTTTCTGGATCAGGATGCCGTTGTGATCCGTTGGAAAAATGGCGTCACAGAATGGATCCGGCCGATAGGGCGTGCTTTCGTGGTGAATAGTTACAACCCCGGCCAACCGCTTCAAGGGCGTCCTGCCCGTATCCAGCTGGTTTTTCCTGATAAAGAGGAGAAGCTTGAGAAGTATTTTGAGACCAAGAAGCGATTGATGGGAATGGCCGCAATGATGTCGGGTGCCGGCCAATGACCGTTCTGGAGTTGGCAGATGTTCCGTTCATAAGCAACCACAAGACATCGGAGCTGATGAGCCCTTGCGAAAGCAGTTTGGATGAATCCATCTTCGGAGTCCGTGAACTCATGAGTCTGGCTCTCAGGTTTGAGCGTGCGTATGCGGCTTCGTTGCGCTGTCCGGATAGTCGCGCGTCAGGCGAACTGGATGTTGAAGGGCAGGAGCTTGATTTTTTGGCGGCAACAATCCGGGAGACTCTGGCAGCCGAAGCCGGCTTGGATCCAATCATTCTATCAGCTGCTTATTTCGCGTTGGGCAAGCGTTGCGATCCTGCCGATGTTCCGTTTTTGCGTGACCGTTTGAAAGTTGAACTGAACCGTGACCCTCAGGTGTTTTTTCAGGTCATGATTGCACTCGAGAATATGGGTGAGGATGTGTTTTCGCCCGAGCGGGATAGTTATTCCATATTGGATGCGGAATTGAATCGAAGTGACGCCATACGGTATTTGGGTTGATACGGACATGCCTTCTACTCAGAGTAGGTGAGTATGGAATCGAAGGCTGTTACCCTGAGTGTGGTGATTCCCTGCTTCAATTATGGGAAGTATGTGGGCGAGGCGATTGTATCGGTGCTGCGTCAAACGTGGCGCGATTTTGAGATCATCGTTGTGGATGGTGGTTCGACTGATGATGCGACGATCCAGAGATTGAGGTTTCTCAAGGAATGCGAAAACTCCAGATTCAGGGTCTTTTTGAGGGACGGCAGGCACTTTGTGGGAGACAACAGGAATTTCGGAATCTCCCATGCGAGGGGACGTTTCATTTGTTGCCTGGATGCGGATGACAAGATCGATGCCACCTACATGGAGAAGGCATTGTTTCTTTTGGTCCATGAAGGCTGGGATGTGGTATCAGCTGCAGCGCATTCCTTCGGAGCTGAAACCCGTTACTACGGGGTGCCGGAAAAAGTCACCGTGGAAGACCTGAAAGCCGAGAACCGCATTGTCACGGCCGCGGTGTTCAGAAAGTCACTCTGGGAGCATGTTGGGGGTTACAAGGATTTTGGAATCGGATCTGCCTATGTATGGGAGGATTGGCATTTCTGGGTGAAATGTGCGTTGGCCGGTGCACGCATCCGAAATATCTCATCTGAGGCACTGATCCATTATCGGGTGCATGATCAAGGCAGCCTCAGTCATCAACACGGAAGCATCCGGGAGTTGGAAACTCAACAGCGGCTGATAGCCGACGATCTCGCGCCTGATCATTGGGAAGGGCGGCCGTATAAGCCGGAGCAGGACTTGCCCCTGATCCGGGTGGAGGCATTCGATTCCGAACCTTCCGGAATGAGGCTGGAGGATGAGGATGTAGGAGCAGGGGTGTTGTGTCTGCTCCCGTCCTTTGGGGTGGAGTTGTATCGCTCAATTTTCCGGGAACGTATCGAAGCGATCCGGGCGGCCGGTCATCCGGTTACGATTGTTGTCACGGATGCCGCCATCAAGGAACAGAAACCATGGGACGATGATGCTCCATGGGGGGCGGATCTTCATGTTTTGCCGTTGTTTTTGGGTAAGGATCTCTACATGACCTACCTCGAGCACCTGATGGATGGGCGTGGCGTAGTAGCAGCTGTAAGCATGGGGTCCAAGTGGGCAATTGCGAACAAAGCCGAATGGCGTAAACGGTGCCCAGGTATCCCTCTTTCGTTCCTTGAGGTTGAGGGAGTCGGGCGCTTGTCGGCTGCCTTGTCGGCCAGACTGGATCCGTTGTGGGGCCCTTGGGTGGAAGGTGACAAAGAAGGAGTGTATGCTGTCGAGATCGTGGTTCGATCCACAATTCATCCTGAGTCCAAGGGCCGTGAGATTTGGATCATTGATTTGGAAGCTCCGGATGGATCATGTCTCCTCTATCCGGATTCTGCTCTGTGGCTGCCGGATGGGTGGCGGTTGATCGCTTCGGATGGGTCTCCGCGGGGATTCGGGGTGATCTGTGAAGGATCTGCGCACTCCCTCACTCTCCGGGTCACCGTTGGCTCAAAAATCCGATTCCTCAGTCATGCATACAGTGGTCAGTGTGAAATCGTTTGCGCATCGTCGGGATCTTCGTTGAATCTCGATCTTTTTTCAGCCGTTGCCACTCAGTCTTGTGTGAGACTCGAACCGGAAGGGCTTCTGGTGCTTGAAAGGCGTGTCGATGAGCGGTCGTGAGCCTGGCGGGCATCCGTTTTCAAAGGGAATATTATTATCAGGGAGAAGATGAACATAGTTTACGTGAGCAGAGAATGGGGGCCTGCTACAGGCGGCGGGATCGGTACCTATATCGACAATGCGTGCAAGGCGATGGTTTCGGCTGGGCATCAGGTTTTTCTTCTCAGCGATTGTTTGGCAGATGGGCGGCATGAGCGATTGCCGGACGGTGTACATTATGTCGGGACGCTTCCGCTGGAGGAGAGCATGGGCGGAGGATTCTTTTCGGCCAATCAGGGATACGCTTGGAGGGTCTATCAAACCCTCACCAGACTGTCCGAGTCACATGCGTTGGATGTGGTGGAGTTTCCGGATTATAGGGCGGAGGGTTTTTACTGCATCCGGGCCAAACGCATGCTTCACTCATTTTCCGGTTCCAAACTCATCGTCAAATGCCACACACCGCTGTCGTTGTTGGAGTCGATCAACGAGGAAACCCAGTTTTACGCAGAGGTGCAGTGCGATATCGAGATGGAGGACTATTGTGTCCGCTATGCCGACAGGGTAACCTCTCCATCGAAGTCTTTGGCCGACTATTTCTGTGATCGAGTCGGCAGGAAAGACATCCGGAATTGTCCCTATCCCTTGCATTTGACCTTTCTGGAAGGGCAGAAACCTTGGCAGGAAGTAGATCCCAAACGGATTCGCTTTCTCGGTTCGGTTCAGGTGCGAAAAGGTGTCGATGTGTTCATCGATGCGGCGGTGCGGATACTGGAGCAGGATCCGGAATACCAGTTCGAAATCTATGGGCAGGAGCGCAATGCCACTGTTTTCGGCCGTTCCTATACGGAGCACTTGCGTAAACGGATTCCAGAGTGCTGGAGCGACTCAATCCATTTCATGGGTGGTGTGCCATACGAACAGATTGGGGATTTGATGCGCTTGAGTGGCGTGGTGGTATTGCCCTCACGTTGGGAAAACTGGGCCAACGCGTGTCTTGAGTCGATGGCAATGGGCTGCGTCGTCTTGGCTTCTGAGCGCGGCGGGATGGCTGAAATGATCCAGGATGGCCGTAGTGGTTTTCACATTGATCCACTGGATGCTGAGGCGTTGTCGGACACAATCATACGTGTGAGCTTGGATGGTGATTTGTTGGATCTGGTTTCAAGGCGGGCCGTGGAACGTGCCCGGGAATTGGCTGATCCCGAAAGCGCCAGAGCCGGTATGATGCGCAACTACACAGACCCCCTCGATTCTTCGGATGTGTGGCATTCCGACCGCAAACCATTGGTGTCAGTGGTGGTGCCATATTTCAACCAGGCGGATACGGTTGCTGAAACTATTGCAAGCATTCAGGCATCGGACTACTCCGAGATAGAGATTGTGGTGGTCAATGATGGATCCACGAGTCCATCGGCCCGACACAGGTTTGAACAGATGTCAGGGGTGGTTAAGGTCGACAAGGCAAATGGCGGACTCAGCTCCGCGCGGAACGCCGGTGTTGCCGTTGCGAAGGGGGATTACATCATTCCGATTGATGCGGATGACCGCATGCATCCTTCTTATATCCGCTTGGCGGTTGCCGCGCTGGAGAACCACCCGGATCTTGGCTATGTGACTTGCCATGCCCGCAATTTCGGGGCCTTTGACTCGGTTTACGCGCCGGTTGGCTTTGTTTCGTGTCTGATGCCGTTTCTCAATACGAGTGGCAAATGTGTGAACCTTTTCCGCAAAGATGCGATCAAGCGGGTCGGCGGATATGACGAGACGCTGGTGTCTTATGAGGATTGGGATCTTCTGCTCAGCCTGAACGACAAGGGCATTGAAGGCGATGTCATTCCATTGGAGATGTTTGAGTATCGCCGATCCTTCGGATCGATGGTTTACTCGGTCGCGAATCCGCTACGCGCCAGCCTCATCCAATACATGATGAGCAAGCATCGGGAGGGCTGGAAGACTCACGCTGCTTTGATGGCGCAAATCCTGGTGCGGCTTTGGAAGGATGCGGAAATCCGGGAGGAGAACCTGCGCGAGGATCGCTTCGTCGTCTATTTTGCAAAGGATGGGGCTTTTTCAGAGAGCCGCAGCGCACGTCAGGCCTATTCCGGATGTGGGTTGCGTTCGCTTGAATTCCTTCTCCCTTATGATCCGGAGATCAACAGTCTGCGGCTGGATCCATGCGATCGGGAAAAACGCATGAAACTCACCTTGGTGGAAGTCCGGGATGCCATGACCGGAGCCGTTCTAATGATGGCGGGGGGTGGAAATGGTTTCCACGCCATCGAAGCAGCCGGGACGACAAAGGTTGAAGGAGTGGGACCTGACTCCTTGAGTTTTGAGTCTTTTGGAAATGATCCACAGTTTCTGATGCGCAGTCGGGAATTTGAAGGAAAGGAACTCAGGCTTCGAGTCGCGTTCGAGGTTTGATGATGTGCGATGATTTTGACCAGGCGATAAAAAGTCGATCACAATGAACCGGAATCCCGATCCCTACTCACAGAGACTCCCGGTGGCGGGTTCCGGTGGATCGGGTGTCGAGTCGGCTGGTTCTTCAAAGCAGTCCGGGGCGATAGTCCAGCTTCTGGGTCTGTTGTCAGGCTCGATAGCGGCGTTGATTCATGTCTGGTCTGCCTTTCGTTTTGGGGTGAGCCTTAACATCTGGCCAGTTTTCACTTTCATCTGTGTGTCGGGGTTGGTGAGTTGGACTGCGGCTGGATTTCCTCGACGGCCGGTGGGTTTGTTTGCCCGGTGGGCTTTGTTGGTGGGTCTTATCGGTTCGAGTGTGTGGTTGGCGGCTCGTGTCTATGGTGTGAATTGGGACGGGATGCTTGCCCACAAGGAGTTTGTGGTCGCATTGGATAGGGGATGGAATCCGTTGGAAGATCCATTCCGCGAAAGGGATTACAGGAAGGACCTTTTCGATTGGGAGTTGTATGCTCAGTATAAAGGACTATCCAACGGGGGCTTTGAAGTTCGTCATGGTTTTGTCCTCGGGGCGCTTGGAGCGGGGATTTCCGGAAATCCGGAGTCCGGGAAGTTTGTTCACTTCCTGTATGCCATCATGGCCTGGCTTGCGGTCTGGCATTTCTGGACCAAAGCCGGATTGTCTGGATGGAAGAAATGGTTGTATACGGCCGCTTGCGTGCTGAATCCGGTGATCCTGGTTCAGATGCCTTCGTTCTGGCTGGATGGACAAGTCGCCTCCTTGGTTACATCCGCCGTGTTCCTGGCTTTGTCCGTTCGGGACAGGGGGCGTCTGTTGGAGTGGCTCGCGCTGGCGATGGTGCTGGTTCTTCTTTCGAACAGCAAACGGGCGGGCATAGCCTTATCGATATGGATTGTGGCCGGGGTTCTCTTGTCATTTTTCCCTGTCATCCTGCGTTGGGTCTTAGCCCGCGGCAGAATCGGTTGGTATTGCCTCACTGGAATTTTGGTGGCGATGGGGTTGTGTTTGTTTTCGCCGTTTGGTCAGCAGTCGTTAATCAAAGCGGAAGTCTTCGTTGAAAACATGGCTTCGCTGCAACGCATCGGCGACTGGGAGTGGGTGTCGGAGGTTCAGCGAAAGGGAATGCCGAACTTGACCCGCCTAAAGGGTTTCGGGCAGTTTTTCGCATCAAGTATTTCGGAGGGGACAATCGTGCCCACCGATGTGAATCCGAAGGTTCCACTTGCTTTTACTGCGAGGGAGCGATCGGTCTTTTACCACGGATTCGCCGGACCCTGGTTCGGCGGCTTCGGACCCTGGTTTGCTCTCGCTCTTCTAATGGCTGCTGGATCGCTGCTGATCCGACCCATGTTGCTGAAAGGGCTGCCGCGTGGTGTGGGCTTCTGGATGCTTTGGTTATGGGTGCCGCTTCTCCTGCTTCCTGGCATTTTTTCCCGGTGGATTCCCTGGATGTGGTTGTTTCCCGTTCTATGTGCAGTATCCTATGATTATGTGGTGAGCTCTGCCCGCAGTCGTTCCGGATGTTCCGCTCCGCGTACGTGGTGGTTGTCTTCACGATCGATTTGGGTGCATGGGTTTGGAATCGTCACGCTCTGTGTTCTGATCCTCAACGCAGGGGTTGTGTGGGGCTTGAATGTGGCTGGTCACATCCGTTCATCGGGCATCCTGAATGAACAGTTGGAGTTTTTGGCCACGCAGGCAGATAAGCCGTTGGATGTGTACTTCAAAGACTTTCCGTCGAACCGGACATGGTTGGATCAGGTTGGGATTCCATACAGCCCGACTCTGGCCCCCGTGCCTGATCGATGGCAGCTGCGTCTGTATCGGAGCACGACAATTGTGTTCCTACCCGCGGGGCTCTGCCCCGATGATGCGGTCGTGATCGGCGGCCGAAGCGTCTTGCTTCGGGTTCTTGCCTCCAGATGGGACTCCAGAGGAAAAGGGGATCCATCATGGCCCTGGATCGGATCGTCTCTGATCGAACCGATCAAAGCCAAAAAAGATCCTATTCGTTCTGGTTCAGGCCGTCGACCGAAACAATCTCAATAACTTCAGGGTCGTAATCGCCAATACCCAGGCTTCTCGCATAGTCAAACACCGGAGGTGGAGGAGCGATTGATCGGAAACCGCTGGTTGCCCGTGCACGGTTGATCCGGTCAAGAAATAGGTAATCGAGGGCAACCGGGTTCGCACTCAGGAATATCTCGGGCGATGACCTTACGTAGTTGGCATTGAAAAACGGACCTCCGATGAACTGGAGGCGTTCGAGACTGACCACCGAAAAAACCAGACCCCGTCTGAGTTCGGGAATAGCAGCGATCTCAGCTATGGCTGCGGATGCTCCCATTGGGTTCTGGAAGAAACGGTATTGATTGCTGACGTTCCACAGCGTGGCATTTGCCATGACTCCGTTGATGCCGAGTGCGGGGTGATCCGTGATGACCGGCAGGTTGATCCAGAAGTCGACATCCAAAAGCAGAGGAAGCGGCAGGAAGCTTTTCCGATTGTCGGTTTCGATGGTGTCCCAGGAGAAAAGGTTGTCTGTAACGGAAGTATATTCGAAGCGCTCGGATGGGATCGGACTGTCGTAAAACCATTGCGGGTCGAATAGGTTCCCATCCAGGATTACCTTCACGGGTACTCCGGAGTAGGATGGTTGGGGATCGTTTCTGTCAGCAACGTAACCACTCTCCCACAACAACCTCAGGTCGAGATCAATTATGAAGATTTCCGAAGATTGGTATCCCTTTTCCTGAAGGATTCGGATGAAGGCTTGAACGAGTGCTTGAGGTGTCGCAATGCCCGGTCCGGAATGCGTGTAGATTTTGAGCCCAACTTTTCGTTTATCCCCCGGAGACAATATCCTGCCCGATGCTTTTTCAAACTGCCCGATCATCGGCCGTATGGCCTCCAGGTAATCCTCTGTTTGAAATCCGCTGAGCTGGCTTTTCCAGATGTGATCAAGGGGAACCGTAGGGTTGCGGAAGGGAATACGGGTTTCCTGGGCGTAAGCGACTCCACAGCAAACGGTGATGCCGATCATGAGCACCACCTTTCCAAGGTTACGTCCGATATATGAATCAGGAAAGCGCATATGGATTAGATGATTCGGTATGAAGGCCGGCCGTTCAAACCAATTTCAACAGTATCCAAATTCCGGATCGTGGATTCTCGATTCTGTGTGCCGGATCTGGAGTATTCGAAGAGACCGGTCATGTCCCGTCTGCTACACAGGCCGTAACTGCAAGGTCAATCCGCAAAAAACGGCCAGATTCTCGGTATGAGGACGACGGATACTACGAAATACAGCAGGTTAAGGGGGGTTCCGATTCGGAGAAAGTCTGTAAATCGGTATCCTCCAACCGAATATACATAGGTATTGGTTTGATATCCGATCGGCGTGGAGAAGCTTGCCGAGGACGCAACGCACACCGCAATGATGAAGGGACGGGTTTCTACTCCCATGCTTGCTGCAAGAGACAAAACCAGCGGTATCATGATCACCACAGTGGCATTGTTGGAGAGTACTTCGGTCAGAAGAGAGGTGACCGCATAAACAATCATAAGCGTGACCATGGGGCGCCAGGATTCTGAGACGGCCCAGGTTACTCCGTCTATTAGCATCTGAACCAGCCATGCTGTGGTTCCGGTAGCGTCTAACAACATGCCGACTCCGAGCATTCCGTATATGAGCAGAAGTAGGCTCCATTCAACCGAACCATAGCCTTCCTTTGGCTGAAGGCAGCCTGTCGCGAATATCAAGGCGACTCCAATGATCGTGGCTGCTGCGATCGGCATGATGTCAAAGGACGCCGCCAGAATAATCCCGGACAGAATCGAAAGCACAATCGGTGCCTTGCGTCTCATTTTGTTACCCGGAACCGGAGGACGGTCGAGCAGGATCATGTCTTCCCCCGAATGCAGGTTGTCAATCGCCTGATCCGTGCCCATGAGGAGAAGCGTGTCTCCGAGCTCGAGCGGGATTGTGTTGATCCGATCCCTGACGTTGCGACCATGGCGGTGAATCGCCATGACGACCATGCGGTAACGCTGACGGAAGTTGACCTGCTGGATCGAGCGACCAATGAGGCTGGAGTTGGGGGCGAGAATAGCTTCTACGATGGCTCCTTCGTGGGCGGAAATGGTCTCAAGTCCAGAGTCGGACTCGGTGCCGATGGTCACTCCCGAGAGGCTTTGCGCTTTTGCTATGGCCGACGGGCGCCCCGATAGCACCAATCGGTCTCCTGCCTGAAGTGGGATCTCGCGGATATTCGGTCCCATTGCGACTCCGTAACGGATGATTTCGAGTATTCTCATCCCGTGCGTTCGCAACCATCTGGACTCTTGAAGGGTTGTCCCGATAAGTGGGGAATTGTCCTTCACATACACCTCGGTGATGAATTCGAGGCGCTCTTGATCAGTCAGAATGGAAGTGAGCGTTTCCCGGTCCGGCAGAAGCCGGCGTCCAAAGACCGCCAGGTAGATCGCCCCGCAGACCAGAAGTGGAATCCCGATTGAGGAGATTTCGAACATTTGGAGAGCCGGAAGTCCGTGCCCGACAACAAGTCCGCTTGCAAGAATATTGGTGCTGGTCCCAAGCAAGGTGCAGGTTCCTCCGAAGATAGAAGCGTAGGAAAGCGGAATCAGCAGCTTGGACGCACGGATACTCATGGACTTGGCCAGACTGAGCATCACGGGTAGCAGAACGACTACGACTGGTGTGTTGTTGATGAAGGCTGAAACGAATCCGACCGAGAAGACCAGGATCAGGATCACTGGGGCATAACCGAGCTTGCGGAACCGGTTGATGAAGAAGGAGAGTTGATCAATGACCCCGCATTTGTTTAACGCCGCGCTGATGATGAACATCGCCGCAATGGTCAGGGGGGCCTGATTGGAGAACACCTGCACTATGTCGTCGAATGCGGGTAGTCTGGAGTCCGGGAATAGATTGGACGCCAGAATGACAGCCGCCAGCGCGATCAGTGCGGTTAGATCAGTCGGGATTTTTTCAAGAATAAAACTAACCAGAGCGAAGGTCAGTACTGCGATGGCAAATGCGATCTCCCAGGTCATGCGATGTTGTAGGATCGGATATTGGTGAATTCAAGCAGGCCTTGTGGCCCGAGTTCCCGGCCATACCCGCTTTTGCGGGTGCCTCCGAATGGTAAACGGGGGTCGGATTTGACGAAATCGTTGATAGCGCATGTACCGGATGACAGGGATTCGGCGATTGCAATCGCACGATCGCGGTCCTCTCCAAAGACCGCACAGGCAAGACCTAATTGGGTGTTGTTTGCCAGCGTCAACAGCTCGTCGTCCGATGAGAAGCTGCAAACACATGCCACCGGGCCAAATGTTTCCTCATCGAAGACCGGCATTCCAGGGATGACTCCTGTGAGAAGGGTGGGTGGATATAGAAACCCGGGACCATCATGCAGGTATCCTCCCATTTCACAATGGGCGCCCATCTCAACACTTTGCGTGATTTGGCTGTGGAGAGTTTTTCTCGCTTCTTCTGAAATCAGAGGTCCCATCCGGGTTTGCGGGTCCATGGGGTCTCCGGGAACGAAGGCTTGCATGCTGGCTTTGAGCTTGGCCACGAACCGCTCGTGAACCGATTCGTGCACAAAGATTCGTTTTGCTGCAATGCAGCTTTGCCCTGCGTTTAGCAGGCGCCCCAGTGCGCATCGATCAGCAGCCAGCTCAAGGTTGGCATCGGACAAGACGATGAAGGGATCGCTCCCTCCCAATTCGATAACGGTTTTTTTGATCTGTGAGCCAGCCAGCGCCGCCGTCTTCTCACCGGCTTCCTGACTTCCCGTAAGGGTGATTCCACAAACTGCTGGATGGGAAACCAGAACGGAAACGGCTGAGCCCCGCATGATCACGCTTCTGAGGATGTCTTCTGGAAATCCGGCTTTTTTGAACACAGCTTCAATTGCGAGGGAGCATCCGCTCACGTTGGATGCGTGTTTAAGGATGAGACCGTTACCGGCGAGAAGAATTGGCACTGCGGCCCTGAAGACCTGCCAGTAGGGAAAATTCCATGGCATGATGGCGAGGATGACTCCCATGGGTTCGGGTCGATAGTAGCTTCGGATGTAGTCAGTGGCGACTTCTGTTGGAGCGAGCACCTCGGGAGCTGCCCGTTTGTAGTAGGTGCAGAGTGAAGCGCACTTTTCTATTTCCTGTCTGGATTGGGTGATCGGCTTGCCTGTCTCAACCGTGATAAGGCGGGCATGTTCTTCGATGTCCCTCAGTAAGGTCTCATGAAGCTTCATGATGCAGTTGATCCGGATCGAGAGGGATGTCTTTGCCCACGTTTTCTGGGCGGCGTCAACCTGCTGCGCAATGTCGCAAGCTTCGGTAATGCCGGTCTCGGCGTAGGATTCGATCTGCTGGCCGGTTGCGGGGTTAATCGATGGCAAGAAACTCTGGCTCATAGGAGTGGGATGTGGGGTTGGCGCGGAAGCACGGGGCTTTTGGGTTTCCAAACAAACAGGAGACTATTCCAGCTTTGACCTCAAGACAAGCTGTGCTCCGGATTGTTCGAGTTGCATTTCATCCACCAGCTTGGACATCATTACCAGACCAAGATTGCCCGGCTTGGGGTCCAGGAGGTCGGAGTCGCGTGCTTCGTAATCAAAACTATGTCCTGATCCCGGATCCAGAATCACAGCCTCCAGCATGTTTCTGCCCTCATCAATCCATATGGTGATGGTTGCCTGGTGCTTGCGCTGGCGACCGCATCCGTGGTTGATCGCGTTGAGAACTCCTTCCCGGCATGCGAGTGTGAAACGTTGTATTACCGTTTTCTGCTCGCGACCCAGAACGAACGAGAGGCTGTTTTTCCAGACCTGTTCGAACGTATCGATATTTTTCGCCTGATCTCCCGGATATACTCCATGCACGATGGGTATGGCGGGTGTTGAGATAGATGGGTTGGGAGCCAGGTCAATGATGAGGACATCGTCTTCCTGCGCAGAGAGAATCGGGTGGGTTTGAGGATCCCGGGCCTGAACGAGGGTGCCAACCAGCGCAAGCACATCGATCTGACGGCGCATGGCTAGCTCGAGGATGCCGTCGGTGAATCCGATGACACGGGCACAGCGACTCCGCGGTCTCACGACTTCCTCGAACGAAAGGTCACTGAACCATCCGAGCGGGCTGTATCCCGGTGGCAGGATCTCGATTCGTCCTTTCTCATCAATAAGATAAAGAGCGGGAATCCCGGCGTTTAGAAAATGGAGGTCACCTGATCCGGCTTCCTCGCGGATAGAACAAACACAGAGCGAGGTGGTGCCTCCAAGATTTCCAGCTGAGCAGGATCGTTCGCGCCTTGCGCAGAGCATCGCGTTGGTCTGATGGTAGGAAGCCATTACGTCGAAAGGGTTTTGGCAGGAACGACGCCCTTGGATGGTTCCGAGAAAATGGCTGGAAAACAGTGCCGATTGGATGTCATGGCCGGAAATATCTCCGAACAGGCACACCTTTGAGCCTTCCGCTGTATTGAACACATCCACGAAGTCTCCGCCCAATTGATGCTTGGGCGCATAGACAACAAAAAGGCGGTCGACCCATTCCGGACAATCGATGTTTTTGAGGAGCCCGGTTGAGTTTGCTGCATGAAGACTCGATTCAGTTGCTGCACGTTTCCTGCTCCGAACCGTTTTCGCAACGGCGTCTTCGACGGACTGGAAAAAGCGATCGACATCAACTGGTTTGTCCAGAAAATCCACGGCTCCCTCCCGGAGCGTGTCCCGTATGATCGCCCTCTCGTTTTCCGCGGTCGTGAGGATCATGGACAACGTGGGATCAACGGCTTTCATCCGATGCATGAGCGTCACCCCATTCATTC
Source organism: Opitutales bacterium (assembly GCA_033813415.1). GTDB lineage: Bacteria > Verrucomicrobiota > Verrucomicrobiia > Opitutales > JAFGAQ01 > JAFGAQ01. Next base: position 37,522 of record JAPXRV010000012.1, read on the forward strand.
CGGGCATGCTGTAGTCCGTGATGAGGCAGTGGAAGGAGCCTAAATTCCCTTGCTCCACTTGAGCCATGCACTCGGCCGGGTTTTCAAATGCGGTGACCTGATAGCCCCTTTCCGCAAGCGACAACTCCGTGATCTTGAGGGTCATGGTGTCGTCGTCCACAATGAGTATGCGGGCATTGCGCTGTCCGGGCTTCATGGGTGACGATAAGAATCCCGCTGAGTTGGCTTGTCAAATGTGGACGCTAATTCAGGGCTGATAGAGCCAGTATTTGCGCGATTTTTGCACGAAGGCCTGGTTGTCTTTGCGCCACCGCTTAAGGAATTGGTCGATCCTGGCATCTGCTCCGCGATTTTTTATCTCCTCCCACCATGCCAGATCTCCCATGTGTTTTTTGTAGAGGTCGGCGGCATTTCCCGAAGCACTTGCGTAAGGGTTGCCACCCTCGATCCGGCATGCGAGTATCATCATCCGGAAACTGAACTCAACCGGCATGATGGCATCCCAACTCTCAAGGTGGGTGTAGACTCCCTCATAGGGTTTTCCCTGCTGGTTGGAGACTGTGCGCTTTTCGAAGCGAAGTCCGGGGTGTGGAATGGTGGCGAGGTGCCTCATGAGATCGTCGGCGTAGATCCCTTTGTGGCGAAGCAAGCGAAAGGGGTGTGGCGTGCCATAGCCGTGCTGGAAGCCATTGAGTTCGGTGCCCAATCCGGTCAAGGCATACCCCAGGACCGAGGCCGGACTGGAGATCAGCGGGCTGGTCGGAATCCAGCGCAGGCCGGTTTCTCCCCATGTCATTGACCTTTTCCAGCCACGCATCGGAACGATGGTGAGTTTGCCTCTGACGCGATTCTCCCGTGGGATTTCGAGCCAGCCGACCTGATCCTTCGCCATCATGGCGAGCTCGCCCATGGTAAGTCCGTGGAGGTAGGGAATCGGAAATGCACCTACGTAGCTTCGAAGCTCGGGATCAAGGATGGGGCCGTCGACTTTGAGTCCCCCGAGTGGATTGGGGCGGTCCAGAATGATCACTTCGACGCCGTTTTCGAAACAGGCCTGCATGGTTAGGCGCATGCTGCTGATGTAGGTGTAGGATCGGGTTCCCACATCCTGAAGGTCGATCACCATGGCATCCAGCCCATCCAGCATGGCAGGGGTTGGTGTGCGGTACTTTCCGTAGAGCGAGTAGACCGGAAGTCCTGTTCCGGGATCGGTCTTGTCCTCGATCGGGTCATTGGCTTTTTCGGTTCCGTAGAGTCCGTGTTCGGGACCAAATAGTTTGACCAGATTGACATTCGGAGCCTTCGCGAGGACATCCCTTGTCCAGACACCCCGGGAGTTCACTCCCGCCGGATGGGTCAGCAGTCCGATTCGTTTGCCCTCAAGTACGTCAAATCCCCGGGCTTCAAGCACATCGATTCCGAGGTATAGATTCGCAAATACCAACTGCGGGAGAGCTAGAAATAGAATGTGTAGCGATAGAGACTTGAGGGCTTTTCGGGTCATGAATCAGATTTTGTGAGGTCTTGATGTTGCGGTGGATTGAGTCGGTTTTGAGGCGATCCTATGACTCAGGGAAACAACTGGCGGATGGATTTTCGAATCGATTCGATCCCCATCCTCATGGATTCGTTCAAAGGAATGTCCGGATCTGAAATCGGAACCAATCTGACATTGTTTCCTGTTTTCCCTGAGTCTTGTCTGATGTTGGCCTCGATTTGTCCAGCGAGCACGCAGGTTGGAATACCCTTGCTTTGAGCAGCTCGCAGGATGGACCCCGGTCCTTTCCCGGAGAGCGAGGTGGCATCAAAGCGTCCTTCGCCAGTGATCACAAGATCTGCCCACTGGAGGAGGTTATCGATTCCGAGGGTATTGGCGACGCACTCAAACCCCGGTATCAGTCGGGTGTCCGGCCATGCCAGCGAGAGACCGAACGCGATCCCGCCTGCGGCTCCCATTCCGGGTTGCCGAGCCAGTGCTTCCGATCCACCAAATGTCTCTGAAAGCAGGTCGCCGATACGCTCCATTTCGCTTTGCATGCGCGGGATATCGTGTGACACGAGTCCTTTCTGCGGGCCAAATACCGTCGCGGCACCATCGGGTCCGTGAAGGGGGTGGGATACGTCACACGCGATGCGCAAGGCGGGCCGCGCGGTCTTTGGAAATGGATGGAATCCGCAGATGTGTTTCCAGTGTGCCGGAGTTATCGGACTGACCTTTCTTCCCTCCGGGTCGAAGGCAGTCAGGCCCAGAGCTTCGAGTGCGCCGCATCCGAGGTCATTGGTAGCACTGCCTCCAATTCCCATGAGTATGGCTGAGACTCCGGTATCGGAAGCTTGATCCAGTTGTTCGCCGACTCCATGGGTCGTCAGCTTCCATGGGTCGCGATTCTCCGGATCGGTCACCAGTCCGTAGCCTGCGGTCTGGGCCATTTCAACGATGGCAAGATCTCCTTCCGGCGGCAGTTGGAGAATCTTCCGAAGTCTCTGCGTGATATTCGCGGACCGAATCCGTCCGTGTATTGCCGTTCCGTGTCTTCCATCCGGGTAGGTGGCGATTCGGGCCACAATCTGTCCACCCAATGCTTCCGTGATGATTTCGGCAAATCCTTCACCTCCATCAGTGAGCGGAGCTGAGCGGCACTCCCAATCGGGGTGCCGCTCCAAAATCGTCTCCGCAGCAGCTTGACAAGCTGCCTTCGCAGACATTGAGCCCTTGAACTTGTCGAATGCGATCAGAACCCGCATCACCTGAGCTCCTCGCCGGTCGCACCGTCGAGTATGCAGAAGTTTTCGATGTGAAAGGCAGGGTCTGCACGGAAGGTGAGTTTGATGCCGTGCTTCTGTTCGATCTCGCTCAGGATGTTTTCATCTTCATCCCTGAGACGCTGCAGGACAGCCGAGTGAAGCAGCACGATCAGGTGCCGGGGTTGAGCGCCAGCGGCAGATGGACGGAGGTTGCGGATCACGCTGTGAAGACGTCTCTGGATTTCCACACTCATGGTGCGTTCGCTCTTTACGATGCCTTTTCCATTACAGTATGGGCAATTCGTGTAGATCCCGCTTGAGTTGCTTTCCTTGTGCCGCTGCCGACTCATCTGCAGGATGCCCAATTGGGATATCGGAAGCACGTGAGTCTTCGCCTTGTCGTGGCGCATCTCATGTTTCATGCGCATGTATACCGCATTGCGGTCCTTGCGCTGTTTCATGTCGATGAAGTCGATGATAATCAGTCCGCCGATGTTGCGGAGTTGAATCTGCCGCGAAATCTCGGATGCTGCTTCGAGGTTGGCCTGAACGATGAAGCCGGTGCCATCGCGGTTCGTCCCTTTGTGGCTGCCGGTGTTCACGTCGATGGCCACGAGCGCTTCGGTTTCCTCTATGACAATTTCACCCCCGGATGGGAGCGCAACCCGCGTCATGAATGTCTGGGCGATCTGTTTCTCGATGTTGAACCGCTCGAAAATGGGAATGTTTTCCTTGAAGTGGACGAACTTGGACTTCGAGCGAGGCGAGATCGCAGACACCACATCCAGCATGGTGGTGTAGGTTGCCTCATCGTCCACCAGCACGCGGTCGATGTCCTCGGTCAGGAAGTCGCGGACCGTGCGCTCGATAAGGTCGGGTTCCTGATAGAGCATGCAGGGTTCCTTGCTCTCTTCGATCTTCTTCTGGATCGCTTCCCAAATGCGCAGAAGGATGTGGAGGTCACGCACGAAGTATCGGGATTTCTTGCCTTCGCCGGCAGTGCGCATGATCACTCCCATGCCTTCCGGTATGGTGAGCTCGCGGAGAATTTTCTTGAGGCGGGTCCGTTCTCCCTTGTCCATGATCTTGCGGGAGATTCCGCACTGTCCGGAGAAGGGCATGAGCACCAGGAAACGCCCGGGTATGGCAATATTGGTGGTTGTGCGAGGGCCCTTTGTTCCGATCGACGCCTTGGTGATCTGCACGATGATATCGGTGCCGATCGGATACTTGGAAGGAATGTCCTTGATGGTGATTTTTTCCTTCTGCTTGCGCATTTGTTCGGACTCGTTGTCTCGAACGATTTCAATCGATGAGTCCTGCGCTGCGGGAAGGATGTCCCAATAATGAAGGAAAGCGTTCTTGGCCTCTCCAATATCGACAAAGGCTGCCTTTAGTCCGGGTTCGAGGTTCTGAATCTTCCCGCGGAAGATGGTGCCGACCATGCGCTGATCGCCGGTGCGTTCGACTTCGAATTTCTCAAGGATTCCGTTGTGCAGCATCGCCACCCGTTTTTCGAGTGGTTCGGAGTTGATGACGATCTCGGTGAAGTCGCTGGGTTTGCCGTTGATGCGATTCAGAATCTTCTGAATGACCGGGCGTTTCTTGGCGCGTTCTTCCGCTGCTTTTTGGATCTCCTGAATGACAAAGCTCTGATCCTGATTATCGGCAGGCGTTTCTTTCAGTGTTTCGGAGACCTTTTCGATCTGAATTACGGTGGGTGATTTCTGGCTGTCCATGTTGTGATTTCCCGTGGATTTTGGGAGGGGACCCGCCTGTCAGTCTCTCTTGCCGGAGTGGATGATGCACCATGGGATCTGTCATACGAGCCTCTCCCGATGGCGATATACACTCTGTTGAAAAGCTTGCAGCATGAAACAGCTGAGCAGAAAGGTTCCTCCATAACTTAAGAATGGAAGTGGCAGACCGGTAACCGGAGCGATTCCCAGCGTCATGCCAATGTTAATGAAAATGTGGGCAAACAAGGTCAGTGAGACCCCGAGAGCCAGCATTTGTCCAAAGCGATCTCTCGCTATCATCGACACGCGAATGCCGTTGAAGACGAGTATGGCGAAAAGCCCGATGACCAGCATGCTGCCAACCCAGCCTCCTTCTTCGGCAATGACCGAAAAAATAAAGTCGTTGTGCGCAACGGCTTGAGGTAGGTAGCCCAGTTTGGCCTGGGTCCCGTCATTCCACCCCTTTCCGGCCCATCCGCCTGTTCCCACCGAGATGAGAGACTGACGGACGTTCCAGCTGACGCCAAGACCTTGAGGGTCTATGCGTTCGGGAGCGACGAATGCCATGAGACGGTTCCTCTGGTAATCCTTTAAGGGGATCCAGGAATGTGACTCAAACTGTCCCCGGTTTTCGAGGGCAGAGAGGTTGTTCCTGTTAAGAAACGCATCGTAGCGGTAGAGGTCGACCCCTACGATGGTAGCAGCGGCAAGTGCCAGCAGAGCTGTCACTTGAAAAAACTTCCTTGAGAAGCCCGTGCTGTATAAAAGAGCGAAAGTCATAAAGGGGAGCATCAGCGCTGAGCCAAGGTCGGGCTGCAGGAAGATGATGAGGGTAGGCAAGGCGGTGATGCCCATAACCAGCCCGAGTGCAGTAACAGAATCGACAAATGATTGATAGGTAAAACGGGAAAGAGTGCGGGCCACCATGATCAGCGTTGCCATTTTCGCTAACTCGGATGGCTGTAGGGTTGTGAACTTGAGATCAATCCATCTGCGGGCTCCGTAAATCTCGGTTCCCAATGGCGATTTGACAGCCAACAGTAGGACTATACTGGCAATATAGATCCATAATGCGTTTTCAAGCAGTATTTTGTAGTGGAGTATTGAGAAGATGGCGTAGGCGGCCAAACTGATGCCCATCCAGATCACCTGTTTGACCCAAAGATCCCCGCCCGTGTAGTCCTGCGATGAGTAAATGAAGGCCACTCCGATGGCGGATAGCAGCAACATACACACGGGAGCTACCGGATCCATCAGTTTCCAGTGGGTTCCTTTCCAGTGGGAAGTCAGCGATCGAATGACACGGGTTATGGAAACGAGCGACTGCAACTGACAGGGTTGGGTGGATGGGGATCTCATTGGGGGCTACGGTTAGGTAGCCCCGTCTTTGGCCGATGATCACGAAATTATATCGGGATCATCCACGCACAAGTCAACATCCGCATCGTAGGCGACGCCCTCATACTCAAATCCGAATAGCCTCAAAAACTCGCGTTTATAGGCGTCGAATCCGGATAGTTCCCGCAGGTTTCCCGTGTTTATCTTTGGCCAGATTTCAGCCACAGCCTTCTGGACATCGGACCTGAGTTCGAGGTCGTCAATGCGGATGCGCAGCGAATCAGATTGTTCGGCTCGTTTTTCGCCTGCCAAATGGTCGGCGAAAAGACGGAAGATCTGCTGGACGATGTCCTCGTGGACACCATGTTCCTGCATGACCTTGAGCAGGATCGAGTTGTAGAGCGGCACCACCGGAATGGCCGCGCTTGCCTGGCTGACTACTGCCTTGTTGAACGAGACAAACGCACGTCCTCCGAGATCGAGGGTTTGTTCTGAGATGGCCCTTCCTGCGCGTTCGAGGTCTTCCTTGGCTTTTCCAATCGTGCCGTTTTTGTAGACAGGCCAAGTGACATCCGGGCCTTCGTAGGAATAGGCTACGGTGCGGAAGCCTTTTGCGAGAAGCCCCCGTTTGTGCAGGTATTCGATCCACATCTCCCAGTCTTCACCACCCATCACCTTGACGGTGCCGGCGATCTCCTCTGGAGTTGCGGGTTCGATAGAAGCATCGATCACCATGTCGCGGTCGGTATCGATCGATTTCCCTTTGAAAACACTGCCGATCGGTTTGATTTCCGAGGCGTATACAATGCCGGTTTTCGGGTGCTTGCGACGGGGAGATGCCAGACTGTATACAATGAGATCTACCTGTCCCCAGTCCTTCTCGATGAGGTCTCCGACTTTGGTTTTGATCTCATCCGAGAATGCGTCTCCATTGACGTTGCGCGCATAGAATCCGTGCTTTTCTGCGGCGTTTTTGAACGCGACAGAGTTATACCAGCCGGCTGTGGCGGGACGTTCGGGAGCGGGTGGTCTTTCAAAGAAGACACCGATGGTTTTCGCGCCCCATGAGAAGGTGGGCACAATCCTCGACGACAGTCCGTATCCAGTCGAACCTCCGATAACCAGCACCCGGCCGGGCCCTCCCGCAATCGGTTTCTGATTCTTTACAAAATCGATTTCTTCAAGAATATGTTGCTCGCAGCCTTTTGGATGGGCTGTGATGCAGACAAATCCCCTTACCTTAGGTTGAATGATCATAAGATGTCGCAGTTATTAGTTCTCGCATTGGATAGAATCAACTGTTTTTATAGGCCATCCAGTTTTACCCGGATGGAAGATACCCGATTCGACATCTCTCAAGGCCCAAAAAATGAGTGCGAAACAGGATACTGATGCTCCTGAAAGTGGCATGCCGTGGAAAGCTCCCCACGTGTCGGCCATGGTCGGATGGGCGGCGGAGCGCTTCGGTGATGCACCTGCGCTTTCGAGTCATTTGAAGGGCGGGTCCGGCGGTAGGACCACCTTGAGTTACCGTGCGTTTCGGGATCAGGTGGCGCGGTTGGCGGAGGGTTGGATTGAGCTCGGCTTGCAGCGTGGAGACCGTGTGATGATCCTTGCCGATAATCGCCTGGAGTGGTTGCTGTGCAATCTTTCCGTAACCTTGGCCGGCGGAGTGGATGTGCCGAGGGGTAACGATGCGACAGATGACGAGATCCGTTTCATATTTGAACACAGTGGAGCCCGTTTTCTCGTGGTGGAAGGCTCAAAACATCTGGATAGGGCACTTCGAGTGTTGGACGGGGTTCGCGGACTGGAGCGGATTGTTGTCATGGATGGTACCGCATATCCGGATGGATCACCCGGACAGTCTGAAGCTGGTCGGGTAATTGATCTGGAGTATTTGGAAACGGTAGGACAGCAAAAGGCAAATGGAGGTGCCAGCCGTGTCGATGTGAGGGTCAAGCATACCAGTGCTTCGGATCCGCTGACCATTATCTACACCTCCGGCACTACGGGGCGCCCCAAAGGCGTGGTGATCAGTCACGGCAATATGATGTCCCAAGTGGCAAATCTACCGATTCCGATTGATCAGGGATACAGGATCCTTTCGATTTTACCGGTCTGGCATAGCTACGAGCGGGCGTTTGAGATGATCATTTTTGCGAGAGGCACCCACATGGGTTATGCTTCGGTGAAGACACTTGGCGAGGACCTCAAGGAGTTCCGTCCGGATGTCATGGTGTCCGCTCCCCGCCTGTGGGAGAGTCTATACTCGCGCATTCTTAGCGGAGTGTCGAAATCGGGTTCGATTAAGCGGGCGATGTTCAGAATCGCCTACGCGTCAGCGTATCTTTTCCGTGGGTCCCGAATGATGATTGGTGGAAAATCTTTGCGTTTGCGACATGTCGGGAGACTGGAGCAGGGCGCGGGAAGGTTGCTTGGTTTTTTCGGTGCCGTGTTGTTCTGGTTGCCCTGGATGGTGATGGATCGATTGGTTTTTTCGCGCATCCGGGCCTCGATCGGAGGGCGTTTCCGATTTACCGTATCCGGTGGCGGTGCATTGCCGCTTCACATCGACCGTTTTTTCAATACGATCGGGATTCCGGTGTTGGAAGGTTATGGCATGACCGAGTCGAGTCCGATCATTTCGGTCAGGCTCTTGGATCATCTGGTAATTGGGACAGTCGGTCCTATATATCCCGGTACGGAACTGCGGATTGTTGATTTGGAGACCCGTGAGGTTCTTTATCCGAATAGTAAATATCCGCATCAGGGCAGGGGGAAGCGTGGAGTCGTTCACGTGAAGGGCCCCCAGGTCATGCAGGGATACTACCTCAATCCGGAAGAAACTGACAGGGTGCTGAGGGACAATTGGCTGGATACAGGCGATATCGGAATTTTCACCCACAACGATTGCCTCAAGATTGTGGGGCGATCGAAGGACACGATTGTTTTGAGAAGTGGTGAAAATCTGGAGCCTGTTCCCATCGAAAACATGCTGGGTCAATCCCCATTGATTCAGAATTGTATGCTGGTCGGGCAGGACCAGAAGCATGTCGGACTATTGTTGATTCCTGCGTGGGAAGGATTCCGGGATTCTGGTCTACCGGTTCAGGGCGTTCCGGATGTGATGGCTTCGGATGCAGCGGCTGCGATGGTGGACCGGCTGCTCCAGTCGCTCATCAGCCGCGAGAATGGATTCAAAACGCACGAGCTTATCCGCTGTTGGCGTTGGGTGGACAAGCCGTTTGAGATCGGAGATGAGCTCACCACCACCTACAAACTGAGGCGGCACGTGGTTGCGGCCAAGCACGCGCATCTGATCGAGTCGATGTACGAGAACTGATCGCGCCGGTGGCGGATCGCGAGGAGTCAGGATCGTGTCCGAACGCTACGCGCGTTTGCTGAGAACCACCATGAGTCGGGTCGAGAAAACCGAAGGCAACACACCCAGTATGCGATCCAGTGCCTTGACCAGCGGGTAGCAGCAGGTGGGATACAACTGTGGCTTCGAGAATCCGCCGCTCGCGACATAGGCGAGTGTGCACATCCGGTCCAGCCGCTCCAGGTTCCATTCGGCCTTCCATTCCGTGTCAGCGTTTTTCACGAAAATCCGGTGCGCGTTCCCTTGGGCAGCATAGTAGTCGATGTCTGCCGGGTTCCAATTTGCCGGTGGCGCCCATGTGATGGGTTGTCCGAGTGCAATTGGTTCATGGTGGAAGCATCCGTAGATGAGTTTTCCCAGCATCCCCATGTCCGGTTCCACCATGATCACCCGTCCACCCGGTTTGAGAACCCGGTGCCATTCCTTGAGTGCCGCTCCGGGAAAGCGCAGATGGTGGAATACATCCATGAGGATGATGTTCCGGATCGTCTCATCTCCGAATGTCAGCGCGTAGGTGTTTTCGATCTGGTCAATCCACGGATTGGGAAAGATATCGGTGCAAATACAGTTTGGGATGGTCTGTCGAATCGACGCGATGCCCGATCCCAGCTCCAGCGTGATCCCATCTCCGTCATGGAGTTGTTCCCGGATCAGCGCATGGATGTCCCGATACGCTCGCCTGAGGACTGGTTTGTTGTCCCAGTATTGCTGATTCAGGTGAATCTCGGTGTTGTGTTGGGATACATCCATGCGGTGCCTTCAACCGAATCAGGACTCAATCCGGATAACCTGTGTCGGAGCCATCACCGAGGGCATGGCTTCGATCGCGGACAACGCAGCCCTCAGGTTCTTTTCGACTGCCTTATGGGTCAGCAGGATCACCGGAACCCCGGTTTCGGGGTGTTCCTCCTTCTGGATGACTGATGCGATCGATATCCCCTGCGAACTCAGGTGACTGGTAATTGCAGCGAGAACCCCCGGCGAGTCCTGCACCGTGAAGCGCAGATAGTAGCGGGATTCAAGATCGTCCATTGCCTTCACCGGCACTTTGCGGTTTGCGTTGTAGTGTGCGGTCGATATCCGGATCGGGGTTTCGGCTGCGATGTTCCTCGCCACATCCACGATGTCGCTCATCACAGCCGAACCGGTTGGCATGTCTCCCGCACCTTTGCCATACAGAAGAATTTGTCCGACCGCATCCCCTTCGAGGAGCACGGCGTTGAAAACATCGGATACCGAGGCGAGAATGTGATTCTTGGGCAGCATCGCCGGATGCACTCTCACATCGAGAGCCGCATCGTCGTTCCCCTTTTTGATCACTCCCAGCAGTTTGATGGTGTAGCCAAGCTCGCGTGCGTAGGCGATGTCATCCTGACTGATCGAAGTGATCCCTTCGATGGCAACCGAGCTGAAGGGAACATATCCTCCGCTTACCAGCGAGGCCATGATCGCTACCTTGTGGCCGGAATCGCCCCCT
>JAPXRV010000013.1:0-48069 GCA_033813415.1 Opitutales bacterium
CCCCCCCCCCCCCCCCCCCCCCCCCCCTCATCTCTCCAAGAGGGGATAGGAACCGCAATTACACTACATCGGGACTATGAGTCAGGACACAATCGCTCCTTTGAGCCCGGGAGAAAGCGTCCACTGCTTTCCGTCAAGCCTCACACACTCCGATCCAACCTCCCGCTGAAGTCTCGACAAATACGATTTGATGGAAGCAGGGTTTCGCAGCAGATGCTCCAAGTCCTGTCGGGCTTGAGGATTCGCGGAAAGCTGTTCCAACAAACTGAGCTGGATCTCATACGACGTCCCGGAAATTTCAACCGGTTCAGCCAGCGAGTTTGAACAGTCGGGGATAGCCAACGACACGAGGTGTTTGAATCGCTGAAACGGGTCGCACTGCTCGATCATATCCAGCAGTTCAGGGTTGTGAAAGTGCCTCACACCGAATCGCTGACCCCTCAATTCTTCGGGGATCTTGAATCGGAGCAGATAATGGAGATAAGCAGGCAGCTCCGATTCAATCAGGCTGGCATACGCAACTCGTCCTTCCAGAGTCGAGGTGTCGATCGTCGGATACGCTCTTCCAACCTTAAAAAGCATCAGCTTGTCTTCGATGGATGGCTCCATGCGGGGAAGGATCTGAAGATTATCCAGCGTTGGGTTGAGCAGGATGCACAGATTCCAGAATGGTGCCAAAGTAACCGCATTCTGATACTGCCCCCTGATGTTTTGGCCTTCATTGGCAACGATCCGTTTGATTTCGGACGCCATCTTTCGACGGTCGTTTTCGCTGCTCGAAGCAACCTCATCATCGACCAGAAGCACCTCTGCACCAGCAAGATGTGCATTGAACATATCCCGCCCCGACATGTTGGTAAACGGCTTTGCACAACGTCCTCCGAGCAAAGGCACTACCACGTGCCCGAGGACAAAGCTCTTCATTCCACCATGCGGACCAGCAATAACGATTGCCTGTTGCTGCGTAAATACCTGTCTATACAGCGCTTGCACACGCCACGCAAGGGTGCTTTCAAAATACCGAAGTTGGGTGTCGTCGCCATCGATCACGAACAGCCCACGAAGAATCTTCTGGATGTTTTCAAAACCCCCTTCCTTCGCCTCGATAAGCTTCGGCCCAACGTTAACGAGATTCTTTGTGTTGCCCATCTCATAGACACCGGGAACCCTCCCGGCCAAGGGTCCAGCTCTGTGGATCGAGCAATGATTTTGGATAGCCACAATTATCGCATCGGCGGCTTTGAGGTTCCCACATCGCAGGTTCTGGTCCCCGAAACCAAGCGCCACAAGCCTGCGCCGCGCGTTGATTTCATTGACCTGAATCCACGTCCCGTCGGGTTGGGGAACCCAATAGTTCCCGGTTGGTGGCTCATAGTAAATTCTTAGTGCCGAGACCATTTCCGGAGTGATCGTTTGCTGAGGAACCACAGTCATTGCCTGTGTCAATCCTTCGATAATTGTCGTGTTTTCAGTTTCCATGTATGTTGTTAATGTTTTGGTTGTTAAGTGTGTTGTTCTGATGATCTGATTCGACACCCGGGCAGAAATAAAGAAGCTCCTGGAGGCGCCCATCCCTCAAGGCAAATGGCAGTCTGGTGAAGTTTGTCGCAGCCATTGAATGCGGGTCCGCACCTGCCTGAACAAGGGTGCGAACATGAGCGTGTTTGAACCGTATGAAACCGTCCTCGTCAGATGCGCCGGTTTTTACGATTGTATGCACGCTCTTCCCCCCCGACCTAACCACGCTTGCGATTGGTAGGCCGGTGGAGAAAAGATACTTAAGCCAGTCCCCCTCGGGAACCGTATCCGACTCCACGAGCATGTGTCCCCAGCCCACGAGACAAGCCTTACTTCTGAGGCTCCACGAGGAGAGGTCATCCGGACTCGCAAAGTGCTTGGATCCTGAGATCTCATTCACAACGAAAAAGCCTCCATCCGTGGTATCAATCCTGGGAACTTCAGTCCCCATTTTCCAAAAACAGAGGGGATTCTTGCACTTCTTTCGATCGGCAACGAAAACACACGCCGATGCTCCGAACAGACCTTCAAGATACGCCTCCGGAGTCGTTGGCCACTGAGTCGATTCTTCCCGGAGCCATTCTTCGTCAATGTCGGGCCTATTTTCGATGCATTTTTTGAGATAGTCGGGATCGAATTTCGGAAGAGAGGTTTTTGATCCACCACCAGGGAATTTTTTCAATCCGGAAGCGCATGATGTCCCGCGGATGAATTCGTAGCAGTTTTTCAACTGATGCGAGATGTCGCGCTCTTCTACCTGACCACCGTGCCGATCCACGGTATCGGTAGAGATCTTCAGAGCCTCGACCTCATCAACGCCCAGCCTCGCAGCCTTCAGCAATATTTTGTGTGTTTGATCGTGCTTGGTGATCCCCGGAGTCCAGTCCAGAGAATCCACGTAGCCGCCCAACAATGCCGTGGCTAAAGCGGGTGCTTTCGGCATGAAGATGAGCTGTTCGCCAATTGACTTGATTCTTGATATTTCTTGGTGCCCGCCAACGTGGTGCCCTGTAGCAACCTCAGGCGAGCTTTCTATACGATGTCCTGGAACGGCACTCATACCACCCGAGCTTCAACGAACTTATCGAGATCCTGCTTCCGCAGCAGAACTCTCCGCCCAATTCGCACGGATTTGATCCGCCTCCGCGCGATGAATTCCCGCAATGTGCGGACTCCAATTCCCAGAGCCCGAGACGCTTCCGGGACCGACATTAGTATTTTTGATTCTGTCATAATTTAGGTTTTTTGTTCTTCCCGCAGCACCATGCCACGGAATGAATACACTATTGATCATCTTTCAGTTCCCGCACCGAAGCCCAGTTAAAGAAGACTCAGTAAGTCATCTTCTTCGAAGTAGGCTCTTAGGCTCATCCAGACAGGGAATCAGACCGGAAAACAATAGATAGTCTGCGTCAAAAAACCATCGGGTCGGCTCATGAGACCATCAAATCGTTGCCAGAATGGAGGGCTCCCTCCATCCTGCCCTCATGAGTCGAAAGGATATCGTCAATAGCCTCCCAGAGCTGTATTTCTCTGTAGCACAATTGATCCCAAACGTCCTAGGCTTCTTCGGATCAGAAATCTATCGTGAAAGCATTCAGCAGATTCGCGATTCGTTCATGAGGTCCATCAATAAACTTGAATCACCAGAGGATCTTCAGATTTCTGGACGTGACTACGAAATCGCCTACCGTTTCATGGTCTGCAACCTCCCGGGGTTTGCCGAGGTCCTCGACCAATATCGAATCAGTCTTAACTCCCCGAAAGTCAGCCAGTATGCTTACTCCCCGCATCTACTCATGTTTCTGGCCGCGGCGGGCTTTCCAAACACAACTTGGGACGCCTTATCGAATAGCCAGCGTGCAGTCCTCGAGAAAGTGTTTTTCTTTGAAGACGATGGCCCAATACCCGCTTTCGATGAACCGTGGGTTTTCGACTCGAAAGACAGGGAGCAGCACACACAGCTACTTGAACGTTACAACTCGACTGGAAGATGCCTCGAACGTCGGAACATCGTTGTCGATTGGAGTTTCTCAGACTCGGAAATCATCCGTGCGTTCACTAAGCATCTCAAATCCCTCCGACATAAATATCCGGAACAGAAAACTCCTCGATCAGCAGGATTCTGGGCAGACGTTCCTCTGGATTCCGATACCTACCACCTTCTGCTGCAAACAAGGGAGTTTGTTGACCTTTACAGGAGTTCTGAAAGGGTTCGAAATCTATTCGCCGAAGCGAACACTATGCTATCCCGATACGCCGCAAACGCCAATATTCAGAAGCGGACTGACAAAAAACTCACCGGGATATCAAAACAAATCATGAGTATCTTCCCAAACCATTCGCAAATCACCGGAACCAAGAAGTTGAGGTCCATCCTACTGTTCATCTGTCGAGCATTCAACCTCCCCAAACGATTCAAGAACTCAAAGGAATCTTGCTACGCACTCCCAACCCGGTCTCCAATAAAGAAGCAGCCTCAATCCAATCAACTTTGAGGAGTAGCTTCCGTTTCGGGGCGAATATCGAAATAAGCTTCAGCCCGCTCCCGCGTTGCCAAAGCCCGGTAGTGGTCGAAAAGCACGTTGTCACCCTGCCGGTGCCCGAGTAGAGTGGCAGTCTCCAGGGAGTTGCCGTGAAGCGCGAAATGGTAGCTTCCGAACGAATGCCGCATCCCGTTTTTCGGCCATACGATCTTGATCTGTCGGGATGAGTTTCTCTCCCCCCGGGAATCCACAAACCCAGCAGCTCGCAGCAATCGTTCGAACGAATTGAAAAACGACCCTCCTCGAAACACATTACCCGTCCTTTCGGAAATCAAACCGAGCCACTCCAAGGCGTTGTCGGGGATCGTAACATTTCGAATCCGGCGCTTCTTCGCGATCGCAGGAGAGACCGTCACAAACCGTTCACCCAACCTCGCCGCATCCCAATCCAGCCGGATCAATTCCTCCGTCCTCAGACCACAGAAAAGCCCCAAAGTCACAGCCCCGAGAAGCGCCCCATCATCGAAAGTCCGTGCCGTTGTGATCAGCCTCCGCGCATCCTCAACAGATAGTATTTCAGGCTCAGGATCAGACTCCTGTCCGAACAACTGCTGCCGGTCATACTTCGTCAGTCCATCGAGGATATTCTCAGCAACATATTTCTTCGAATTCCCATGCCGAAGTATCTCCGACAGAACATCAAGCCGGTTTTTCCGCGTCCTCAAGCTCAGCGATTCATCGCGTCCCAACCATACCTTTACCTCGGCCAAAGTCAGATCCTTCAAAAGCTTCGGTCCAAACGCTTCAACCACCGTTTTGGATCGGCCAGAAAAAGCCCTTACCGAGTGGCTCCGCAGAATTCCCCGGCCGAGCATCTCATTTTTCCCCGAAACCAGCTCAGTGACCACCTCCGCAACAGTCTTATCGCCCCCGGCAGGTTGCATCCGCACAATCGCGAACTCCACAGCATCCCGCAACCCAATGCCCTTCTCCCGCAACAGCGGAACAACCTCCGCAAACTCCCTTCGCTCATCCTCGCTGGCCTCAAAAAACGAATCCCCCTGGGTCTGCCTCCCCCTCCACTGCTCCTCGGCCCACGTCTCAGCCGCCGCCTTTGTCAGAAACTGCTTTCGGATCCGGAAATTTCCAGTCACATACCGCGGCACGATGACATAATATGACAGTCCAAATTCCTGATCTCCCTTGGCGTTTATTTTCTCGCGAATCGTGATTCCACTCTTTCGCGGATACTCCCAAACCCTCAATTCTGACATCCCTGCAGCTCAACACATCCTGGTGCCACTTTCAACGAAATTTTGTCCATACTTTGTCCATACTGACCCCTAAAATTCCGTAAGTCGTTGGTAATGATGGTGCCGGAAGAGGGACTTGAACCCTCACAGCCTTGCGGCCACTAGAACCTGAATCTAGCGCGTCTGCCAATTTCGCCATCCCGGCATGGATTGCTCTCAGCAAAGCACTGGATGAAAGGAATGGAGGAGAATGCTGTCAAGCGATTTCCAACTGCCAATTTCAGGTCGAACATGAAAGTACGACTTGCGAAGGCGGGTAAGCCAGTGGCTTCCGGAGTCCAAACGGGTCACCCGTCCGAAAGGCTCGATCCGGCTAAGGGCAGAATGCATCCTGAGCCTTCCCGCTCCAATTACCGTGAGCTTTTGATAGAGACTGACTGCGTTCCGGTTTGAGGGAAATCCTGGCATTAGCCATAGAATCAGCGCTCCTTCTGTTCTGCAAAAATCCGGAAATTGGATCGGATGGCGTAAAAAAACCTTGAAATCGCAGGAATCCTGCATTGAAGGTCATTGCCAAGGTTGGATCACAGAGGTTTTCGCCCCGGTACAGGAATTCATCCGTCCGCCTTGCGCGAAGGTCCCTTCCTCTGGATGGGCACTTCTGTTATCGAGCCTCAACACTTCGGTTGAAAGCACCAGTATTCACAGCCATGATAGAAGCCCTCGATTTGACCAAATACTACGGCAACCGTTGCGTGGTCGACCACGTTAGTTTCAAGGTTGCTCCTGGAGAAGTCCTCGGTTTTCTCGGCCCAAATGGCGCCGGCAAGTCAACCACGATGAAGATGCTCACGGGATTTCTCCACCCCAGCTCCGGAGAGGCCCGAATCGACGGGGTCCGCGTCTCCTCGGATGCGGTGGGGACGAGAGAACACCTCGGTTATTTGCCCGAAAATGGTCCGCTCTACGAAGAGATGACTGTGGCCGAGTTTATCGCATTTATTGCCCGCATCCGACTGACAGACCGGACACCGGAGGATCGACAGGCTGCCTGCGAAAGAGTCATGCAAACCTGCCACATCGACACGGTGGCGAACCAGACGATCGACACGCTGAGTAAGGGATTCAGGCAACGGGTGGGAGTCGCTCAGGCGATCCTGCACGATCCACGCTATTTGATTTTGGACGAGCCCACCGACGGGCTGGATCCGAACCAAAAACAGGAAGTCCGCCAGCTCATTCGGCGCATGGCAGGCTCAAAAGCCATCATCCTCTCCACTCACATTCTTGAGGAAGTCGATGCCATGTGCAATCGGGTGATCATCATCGCAGGGGGCAAAATCATCGCGGACGAAACTCCTGAGGCCCTCCGTCGCCGGCATCCCAAACACAATGGCATCACGCTCCGCCTGTCTTCCGGGCTCGACTCGCAGACGGTATCAGGGGCACTGCGGTCACGCTTCCCCGCAGCCAGAATCAATTGCGCGGAAAACGCGATCGAAGTACTGCCGGCGAATCATGAACCGATCGGGCTTGAGGTGCTCAACTTTGCCCACGCTTCCCAATGGAAGATCGACCGCTTTGACCGGCCGGATTCCCGCCTGGATGAAGTTTTCCGCGAGTTAACCGCAGCCAATCCCGTTTCCTGATCGCCGATCCCGTTGCGCTCGGGCCGAGCACACAATCTCTCTTTTCAATCCTAACCATGAAATCGATTTCAACCCTCTTTCAACGCGAGTTCTTCGGATACTTCCGCACTCCGGTTGCCTACGTCTTTCTGGTGGTATTTCTCGTGGCCACAGTTGGTCTTGCCTGGTTTTTGGGGCGTTTCTTCGACGGAGGAGAAGCCACACTCGCCCGCTTCTTTGTATTCCTGCCATGGGTCTTCCTGTTTCTGGTTCCTGCGGTGGGCATGAGGCTATGGGCCGAAGAAAAGCGATCGGGCACGTGGGAGCTCCTATTCACCCTCCCGGTTTCCATTCCGGAAGCCGTTCTGGGCAAGTTTCTGGCTGGATGGCTTTTCCTGTGCATCGCCATTCTGGGCACACTGACCATGGCTGTCACGGTGGCCTATCTGGGATCACCCGACTGGGGCATGATCCTCAGCGGCTACATTGGAGCCATCCTCATGGCCGGTGCCTACCTGAGCATTTGCTCGCTCACTTCCGCTCTGAGCCGCAGCCAGGTCATCAGCTTCGTCATCAGCGTGGTGTCGTGCCTGATTCTGGTATTCCTGGGTTGGAGTGTCTTCAATAACTTCCTAGGGGCCATCCATCTGCCGGTGCCTGTTGTGGATGCGATCGCCAACTTCAGCTTCATCACGCACTTCGAGCCCATGACCATCGGACTGATCCGCTTCCAGGATCTGGCGTTCTTCCTGACGATCATCGGAGCGTGCCTTTCGCTGAACATCATTATCCTCAAGCGTTAACCCTTTCCCAACGATTCCGCAGATGAAAACCCAAGACAAATGGATCGCCTCAGCGCTGGTGCTGCTTTCTTCCTTGCTCATCACCTTCATCGCATCCCGGATTCCGCTGCAATGGGACGTGACATCCGAGGGATTCTATTCGCTCTCGAAAGGCAGTAAGAAACTGCTCAAATCTATCGAAGATCCCATTCAGATCGATTACTACTTCAGTAAGAGTTCGGAAGGCTTGCCATCCTTCTACAAGAATTTCGGGGAGCGCGTGGCTGTATTCCTGAGGCAGTATGAGCGCAATGCAAAGGGAATGATCCAGCTACGCATCATTGACCCGAAGCCCGACACGAAGGAAGAAGAAGCGGCGATCCGCGCAGGAGTCCTCAAGTCTCCACTTCCCAACGGGGCCTCTTTCTTCATGGGCTTGGTGGCAACACAGGCTGATCAGGAAGAAAGCATCGAAATCATCAATATCCAGCGGGAATCCTTTTTGGAGTATGACATCTCCCAGCTCATCTCCAAGGTGCAGCGAGTGGACAAGCCCAGCCTCGGCATCATCACCTCTCTGGTTATCTCGGAGCCCGAACCGCAACGCAATCCGATGATGCGGGGCCAGCCAATGACGCGGGATTGGGCATTTCTGGCCCAGCTGCGTGAGCGCTTCGAAGTAACGCTGATCCCGACCACGTCCGAATCCATCGAGCCCGCCGTGGATCTGCTCATGGTGATTCATCCGCAGAATCTGCCCGACCGCATGCAGTATGCGATCGACCAGCATGTGGTATCGGGAAAGCCCCTGATCATGGCACTCGATCCTTCATCCGTTACCCAAAAGCAGACCCAAAACCCACAGGCCATGATGATGGGACTCACCCCGACATCCAGCAGTCTGCCTTCGTTGCTCAAAGAATGGGGCATCACATTTGAGGACACAAAGGTCGTCGGCGACCTCGAATATGCGGCACGGGTGAGTTCCGGAATGGGCCAGGCGGTGTTGCACCCGATATGGATGCAAAACCGGAACCTCAACCGCGATCTTCCGGTCGTCGCCCCACTGGGAGAAGTGCTTCTGGTCGAACCCGGCAGCTTCAGTTTCGCAGAGAAGGACGGCCTGACTTTTGCGTCCCTCATCGAAACATCGCCCCAAAGTGCCGCACTCCCCTCCGATACGCTAAGGTTCGCACAGCCTCAGGAGATCCTCAACATGATCCGGACTCAACTGGGGGCGTTTGACGGCAAGCCGCTCACCCTTGCAGGAATGGTCTCGGGCAAGTTCACTTCGGCATTTCCCGATGGTAGGCCAGCCGCCAAGACAGGCGAAAGCGAGGATGAAACAAACACGTCCGAAGCGAACCCGGCGGAAGAGATTCCCCACAAGCAGGAAGGTGAGAGCGTGGTCATCCTCATCGGAGACACTGATTTCCTTAACGACGGATACTCGGTGGAGCGCATGAACTTCTTCGGCAGTGAAATGCTCCGCCCCATAAACGATAACCTGAGCCTCATCCTGAACCTGGCCGAGTTCGCCACTGGAAACCAGGATTTGCTATCCCTCCGGGGCCGCGGCAGCACCACCCGCCCGTTCACCCGGGTTCAGGCGATCGAGCTTCAAGCTCAAGCCAAATATCAGGACAGCCTCGAAGCCATCAACCAACAGCTTCAGGACGTGCAAAATCAGCTGAGGGAACTGCAAAGCCAACAGAACCGGGATGGAATGCTCGTCGCTACCCCCGAAGTGCAACAGGCGATCCGGAAATTCCAGGAACAGGAAGCTTCCGCGATAGCGAGCCGGCGGGACATCCGGAAGAAACTCCGGGAAGATATCGAAGCACTCGACCGCAACCTCGTGTTTTTCAATATGGCACTCATTCCATTCTTCATCTCGATTCTGGGGATTCGATTCTTTGTCCGTCGCAACCGTTCACCCCGCTGAAACCGCAAAACATCCGAACACTATGAACCTGCGCAACCTCAGCATTCTCACTGGCATTCTTGCCATCATCGCCGTCGCAATCCTCGTCTTCGAGAACGCGACCAAGCCGGAGCTCGTCACCTCACTTCCTTCAGGTGAGACCACCCTCCTCACCGATGAGCGAATGGCTCCGACGGCAACGCTCATTGTCAAAGGATCCGACAAGAAGGAAACGCGAATTGTCACCGACAAAAAAGGCCGCTGGATGGTGGAAAACCACCACAACCTCCCGGTTGACTTCGCCAAACTGTCGCGTCTGCTTGGTGGCATTCGCGACGCAAACCTTCTCCGGTTTGTGACCCGCAACCCGGACAAAGCATCCCAGCTTCAGATCGATCAGACTTCCGTAACCCTGTTGGACGACAAAGATCAGGTGATCCGGAAGATCCGTTTTGGGAAGACCGGAAAGAATCAAGGCACCTTCGTTGCGCTGGATGATCAACCGGAAGTCTACCTGTCTTCCTTCAATGGCTTTGTGGATGGCGATCCGTCCGCATGGGCAAACAAGCAATTGATCGATGCGCAACCTACGGACGTCCGCAAGGCCACCATGAGATGGAAGGCAGCGGATGGAGCATCCACCTCGCTCACCGCAGAAAGAGAGAAGGCTGAAGAGGCGTTTGCAGTCAGCGATGCCCCGGATGGAGCCACCTTCAAGACTGAAAAACTCGACAGTGTCCTTCAGAGCATCCTCAGCGCACGATACAGTTCGGTCGAACCCGCCTCTGATCCGATGCCGGGCATCCTTGAGAACCCGATCGAAATCACATTATCTCTCTTCGACGACCGGAGCTACGCATTCACCGTTGGGCGCAAACCCGAAGCGCATCAGACCCTGGAATCGGATACCCCGGAAACGCCGCAGCCTCCGCAGCCAGCCTGGATGCACATCGTATCAGCCGATGGAGCGGATCCGCTCAACTCGTGGATGCAGAATCTTGCCTTTCAGTATGGAGCATGGTTGCTCGATAACCTTCCAAAGAGTCCGGATGAATTTCTGGATATTCCCGAATCCCCGGTGAATGGGAGTCAGCAGGCATCGGAAACCAACGGAGATACCATTGAGCCGACCGTTGAGCCATCCGATCCGGAGGCTTCCAAAGAAGATTCACCGGAACTCGAAGATCCAACAGCCCAAGAAGCTGGCGCCAATACAGAAAGCGGGGACGTTGATCAATCAGCGGACCCCTCTTCGACTGAGGGCTCACCCTCCGCCTGAGGCAGAATAATCCAACGGCGAACCGTCCTCATCGGTCGCGTCGACTTGGATCTGCAACGGTTGTCCAGCTTCGACTGTACGATCCCCGATCGGATTCAATTGCGGAGCGATGTTCGAAGAATACTGACCTTCCCATGCGCCCCTATTCGGTGGATTACCCCAGGGTTGGTCTCCATAATCCGTGCTCAGATCAGACATCCACAACCCGGAAGAGCGGGCCGGGCTTCCATTTAGCAGTCTGTAGTCGCGAATGACGGGATCTGCGAACATCGGATCCTGCCCATAAATCCCATTTTGTTCTGAAACCGGCATTCCGGTGATGCCCGATTGCGATGGATTCGGCTCATTGAACCACAGGTTATTGCGGATCACGAAGGTCGACGGCGCGGTATTGCTCCCCACATTGATCTGCGTGCTGGACAGGTCGGATCGATCATAAACAAAGATATTGTTGACCACCTCATTGTCAGCACATGCCCCGAATGCATATTCCCCACTCGAAAGCGTTTCCTGAAGGATGCGGAAAAACCAGCTATGCGGGTGAATGACCGTGTTGTTGGCCACAAGGCAGTTCACGGCACCGACAAATGCGAAGGGCGCATCGGAACCGATGAACACATTGGACAGCACCCGGATGTCGATTGCCTCATAGTTCACGCTGGTCGCTGAAAGCGGGGGTCGGAAAAACTCGAAACCAGTGCTGCCGCCTATGTTCAGCGTGCGATCCCCACAATCCTCGAACCAATTGCCCCGGATCTCGATGTCCGAACTACCGCCCTTACTCTGGATCGCATTCGATCCCATGTTTGCAAACCGGTTGCCCACAATCAGCCCGCGGTGGCACCCCACATGGTCGATACCACTCCCTCCACCGCTACCGTTTTCAAAGACTGAATCCAGAATGTAGTAGTCCCGCACCCCGGACAGTTTAAGACAATCGTTGTTGCCACCTGTTCCGATGCCATGAACGTGCAGGCCCCTAAGCACCACGAAACGGGTAGCCTCGGGATCATCCACATCTCCCCCATCGTCACAATTGACCCCATTGGCATCTGCACCCGTGATCTCCAGATCGTGCAAAACCAGATAGCGCACACTGGACAAATGTATGCCCTCCGATCCATCCAAAATGCGAGGCTTGGATTCTCCAGCCGCTCCCCCAATCCAAATCGGATTTGCCTCCGTTCCTGAGATCCCATCCCAGTATGACCCTGCCGCGTAGTCACCCGAATGAACCACCACCGCAGTTCCGGGCTCAGCAGCATTCACCGCACGCGAAATAGTCCTGAACGGCGACGCCAGTGTTCCATTTCCCGTCGAATCATTGCCACCCACAGACACATGAAGCTCGCGTAAAGGCACCTTGCCATCTTCGAAAGTGGACACAGCGCCACTCAATAATGGCATCAATCCAAAGGATGCCAACGCCAACACTCCCCATGCCCAGACCAAACCCTTTGGCATTTTCATAGACTATCCTCTCAGACGGTTATTAGAGACAAATCAGTGACTGACTGATCGCAGATAATGGAAGCAATCGCAACGGATGCTGATCTTTTTTTGGTGACATCAATAGTCGCGAAATTCACCGCATTCCCTCTGATCCAAGAGCGTCGACTCCATACACGTCCAATGGTAAATGGCGAGAAATCCCTTTTCTTCCTCAGACAAAGACTGAACCCAATTCCGGCGCTGTTCCGGATCCAAAGCCCGCGCTCCATTCAAAGGACAACGCCAGGGATTCCCACCACACGGACAGGCATCCATCAACCCGACGACATACGAATCGAGCGGATTCATTCCGAAGCGGACATGCGCGGAGGAGGGAGTCTGATGATAGGAAGATAGGGACACAGTTGATTGGATCCCACCTCCGTGTTCGGCGTTCAATCCGAGAACCCGATTTCTGTTTTCAACCGGATTTCCGTGACTGACTGAACCTGTAACTCATAAGCAAGACCCGTCACTATAGACTCCCACCCCGGGGAGACAAAGATGGATTGGGTTGCATCGGACGCCCTTCCAGGTGCATGATCCGAATCAATGTTTTTCAGGTTCCACGATCCCGTATTTGTCTGGCTCATGTTGTTCCTGGCCATCGCGCTGCTGATCCGCAGAAAATGGGCCCGAAGGGCGACGCTTCGTTTTCCCAGCAACTGGGCAATGGAACAGATTGTCAGGGGTCGGAAATCCAGAATCCGGACCTTTCTGCTGTGTCTTCGGACCGGGGCGCTCGTCCTGATGGTTCTGGTATTGATGCGCCCCCAGAGCGGACGAAACTGGACCGAGACCGAATCCTCGGGTGTCGACATCATGCTCATTCTGGATCTTTCAGGATCAATGCTCGCGCACGATCTGGATCTCCAAAACGAGCCAGCCAGCCGGCTCGCGGTGACAAAAACGGTCGTATCCGACTTTATCGATATGCGACCGGACGATCGGATAGGAATGATTGTTTTTGCCGAAGAGCCCTTCCTGATGAGCCCTTTGACCACTCAGCACGAATGGCTCAAAACCAACCTTACCCGCCTCGAGATCGGAACCATCAGCCCGAACTCCACTGCCATCGGGACAGCGCTTGGAATGGGAATCAACCGGCTTAAGCATGTTGAATCCGGATCCCGTATTCTCATTCTCCTGACCGACGGGGACAATAATGCCGGAAGCATTCCGCCTCCAGCCGCCGCCGAAGCGGCCCGTTCACACGGCATTCGCATCTACACGATCGGAGTTGGAAAATCGGGGTCCGTGCCAGTTCCACGACAAAGAATGGGGCGCATCCCCACCACGCCCGACGGGAAGCCGATCATGGATTCCGTGCAATCCGACATCGACGAGCAAGCCCTTCGGGAGATCGCGTTTGTAACGGGCGGGAGCTTTTTCAGAGCGGTCGACACCGATTCGCTCAGATCGATCTACAGCGAGATCGATTCGATGGAAAAGAAGGAAGTGAAAGTGACCACATTCACGGACGCCACCGAATGGATGCACCTTCCCTTGCTGATCGCATGCATCGCGCTTATGATCGAACAGACCCTCCGACTGACGCTGCTCAACCGCCTCCCTTGATGCCAACAATCCTTCACGCCCCTACGCATGTTTGAGTTTGTCCAGTATCTTTTTGTTATCCCCCCAATGCTCGTGGTTTTCGGGTTCCTATACCTGAGATCAAGAAGCATGCGGAAAAATCGAATAAAGGCACTGACCGGGAGGCAAGATAACCTTGCAGCATGGGCATCACTCAGTCCGACACGATCGCGCATCAAAGGTCTGATGATTACGCTCGGGCTCATTCTAACAGTCATCGCCCTGGCCCGCCCACAGTGGGGTTACGATTGGAGAGAAACCGCAGCAAAGCGCCATGATCTCCTTTTCATACTCGATATCTCCAGGAGCATGTCTGTCGCGGACATTCATCCGAACCGGCTCGAACGCGCAAAACTGGTCATCCGGCAACTCGCGGACGAAGTGCCGGAAGCCGATATCGGCTTGCTCGTTTTCGCGAGGACCCAGTTTCTCCAATGCCCTGCCACACGGGATCGCACTGCATTTTTCCAAACACTCTCACAACAGGAGCCTTCACTGCTCAGGCAAGGATCAAGGATCGGTGATGCGCTCATATCCGCTTCGGAAATCGTTCGCAAGAACCGGGAAACGAAGATGTTGCTGGTCTCGGACGGTGAAGATTTTTCTTCCGGACTTGAGTCCACCCTGCGTTATTTGAGAACTGAAGGCGTGACCGTTCACACCCTTTGCATGGGAACAAACAAAGGAGGCCTGATACCGGCCGACCCGGGAATCGATTCCTCCAGCCCCTACTTCCGCGATCGGGACGAAAAGCCCGTCTATTCATCCGCAAATCCGGCCGGGATGAGAAACGTCGCCCAATTTCTGAATGGGGAATACTGGCACATGCAGTCCGAGGGATTCAACCCCAAGGCGATCGTGCCCCATCTCCAGGCCTCCCACACTCCTGATCAGGATGACCTCGAATCCATGAGGATTCCCATCGAAGTCTACCAAGGGCCCCTGTTGGTTGCCTGGGTCCTCCTGTGCATCGAACTGGCGATTGGGAACCGTCGGGTGGATCCCGTCCAAATCGAAAAATGAAAACGGTCCGTATTTTTCGTATCATTGTGGCAATCGCTCTGGGTTCTTGCTGTGGGCTCTCATCTCCTGCCGGCACAGGCGAAGCCTATCGACTGCTGATGGAAGGAAAGTATGAGTCGGCGATCACCATTTATGAAAACCATCTCGAGGAGTATCCCGACGATCGCATCGCTCTCTTCAACCTCGGGACCGCATTCTATCGAACTTCACGCTTCTCAAGCGCCGCTGAGTGCTTCGAAAAGTCGATTCCACTCGCCATCGAGGATCCCGGATACCAATCGATTGCGCACTACAATCTGGGATGCAGCCTCTTTCAAAGCGCATACGCACAATCAAGAGTGTCGCTGAATGAATCATTGGAGCTTCTCCGCAGCGCCCGTGTGCATTTCGAAAACGCTCTGGAACTCGATTCTGAGTCGATAAAAACCCGGAAGAACCTCGAGCGTGTCAAAGCGCTCATCGAACAGTTCAACTCATTCGCAGCCCCTCCTGAAGAAAGCGCATCGACCGGAATCCGACAGGAGAACGGGGATAAAAATGGCTCCTCAGCAAACCCGGAAGAATCCAAGACATCGGAACCTTCGGAACAAACACCGGACCCGGCCAAAGACGAACAGTCAGCATCGAGTTCCGACCATGGTCCATCAGGAATGAACGCTGCCGACCGCGGAAATCAACCAAGCCGGACGCCCCACCCCGAGATGACGAAAGAAGAAGCACAACTCTTTCTCCGTGCACTGGAGAAGAATGAAAAGCGACTCAGCATCTCGAGACTTCATCACCGCGAATCGGAACTCGATTCAGATGATTCCGACTCTGAGCCCACCTGGTAAAAGAATGGGTTGGCTGTAATTTGCTCTCTTCGGGAATTCCGCAATCCATTCCGGCCGGCCAATGACGACATGGAAGGAACGAAGAGCCTTTTCCGCTCCGAAACCGCCCAATCGCAATACCCTGGAGATCCATCAAGCCAGCTCCGCCCGAAGATCATCCGCACTTGCAGACTTCATGG
Organism: Opitutales bacterium; assembly: GCA_033813415.1. Lineage (GTDB taxonomy): Bacteria > Verrucomicrobiota > Verrucomicrobiia > Opitutales > JAFGAQ01 > JAFGAQ01. The sequence continues at coordinate 15,993 of JAPXRV010000013.1, forward strand.
CCGAACGCATGGCTTTCAAACCTTCACCAACCGGAGCGGACTGGGAAACCTCCGGACTCCGGAGAATCCGTTCGATCTCGGGCAATGCAGCGCTGTAACGCCGTGTGATCTGAAAACGGGTTTCGCCCGTTGTGTCCGGATGAAAAACCACTGAATGCGACAATAAACCACGCTTCACCAACACGCGACCGGTATGATCGGGAATCTCCGAAATAATTGGACTTCTCAGGAAACGAAGGCGGATGAAGTAGGCTCTGTCGCTCGCTTCAATCAGGTAACCCCGGGTCTTGGAAGGGATCCCTTTCATCCGGCGTGATGCGAATGCAAGCAGCGCGAGACTTGGTTCCCCCAGCTCCTTGATAATGGATCGCGGAACCCTCGTGGATTTGGCCGTAGCCCTCTTCCGGAAGAAAAGGAGTCGCCCTATCCAGCCAAACAACGGATCACCCAATGCCATACGGAAAAATACCGCCCTCCGGTGAATCCACCCGAAAATCATAAGGCAGATCAAAAACAACACCAGGTTGATCGCCATCGCGAGCATCGGGTTGAACATGTAGACACCGAGCAAAAAGGCGGCGAATCCTTTGTTCATGGCTTCGAAAACCGCATCCACGGCAGGGAACGGCGACAACCACGTAAGGGTCTCGAAGAAGAACTTCACCGTGTTGATTACAAACAGGTTAATGGCCGAAAACGCCATCAGCACATACCCTACAGTTGCATCGACCAGTCCAGCTTGGGCGACAGCATCTCCCGAAACCACAGCGCTCTCACCAAGGTTGACCTGGGACAGAAATTGCACGGCCATCACCGCGACGATACCGGAGTAGTTTTCGAGCTGATCAGCAGCCATAGCCAAAGGTTTGGTCACCTTGGTCAACTTCGGCGCGGCTGTCAGAAGCGTCAGAGCCAAAAGTCCCACAAACACGGTTCCATTTCTGAGCGGGCTGCTCGAGTTGACCACCGCACTCTTCGCAAGCCTGTCGGGCAACAGCCCCGAATCCGCCAGAAGCGAAGCACCAGATAGGCAGGTCAGCGCAAAAAACGGCGAAAGCGCAACCGGAGCCAAGGGTCCGATAATGTCTGCGGGAATCTTGTCTCCTAACGTCGACTGCAGAGTGGAGATGAAGGATTGAGCCTGCCGCTGCTCCGCATCGAGAGTCAACTTGGTGGACGCCACTTCCAACCTTGAGGCATCATCCCTGCCTGAAGCTGAAGATCCGGACGGACCCGACATCCCGAGTCCGATCAACACACAAATGATCACAAATGGACCCATGGCCCACGAACCCAGCGAACGTTTCTTTTCCATATCTGTGGATGAGGGATTATTCCGGATAACGGAACCCGGTGATAAAACAAAGGTAAGCAGAAAATACCTCTGATATCAACCTGCGATTCAAGACAGTTTTCGCAGCATTCTACTGTGATTCCAGCGAAATCGTTGGCGAATGCGGAGACGCCAAAGCCTCATTGCTGAAAAGTCGTCACCCGCCCACAAAAAGAATAGCGCCCAGTGCGCAGGATGACGCCGGGTATGTCTCACGAAGGGCTACGCAACACCACGATGCGATTGGTGTTGGTTCCGCTTGAGGCGTTGTCCACCCCCCAGCAATTGGAGGTTTTCGTGAACTCCTGCTGATTGACCATCACACAGAGGACTTCATACCCTGCCTTGGTCGCGACCTCAATCACGGTGTTCTCCAACTTGACCGTGCCCTTGTTCACCTCCCCGACTTCAAAGGCGAAGTAGCCGCCCGGAACAAGAATCCCGCGGGTTTTGACAAGGGCACTCTCCATGGCTGCTGCCCATCTGGATAGTTTTCCGAGCTGCCAGATACCAATCGAGGCAGGATCAATTCCATTGAACCAGCAGCGCAGCCAATTGTCCGTAACATAGTCCACCACTTTCAAGAACGGAGGTGAGGTGACGGCCAAAGCAGCCGAGGACGGCGGAATCCCGATCGCATCAACACACGAGGATGCCGAAAGGAATGCATCCGATGAAACCATCTGCAACTGCTTCCTTTCATCGACAGAGAGGTCTTTAAGCAATTCCCGGCTCTTCTTCGCAATGATCCTGCGCACGTCCCGATAAGGTGGCACTTGTTTCCGCTTCTCGTTGATCAACCGTTGGCGCTCCACTGTAACCGCTTGATTCGGAGGCAACGAATAAACAGAGAAGAAGCCTGGAGAATGGCCGGTCAGGCGGTTGGTTGCCACCATCCGGATCCAACTATCCACGGGGGAGACGGGTGCTTCCGGATCGAGCCAAAGCCGGCGCAAGCCATGAATTTCGCGCAACGTGTTTGGATGGTAAAATACCAGCAAATCCTCCCGGACTTCGCCCTGATAGTTCAAATCGATCTCACGCAAGCGCTGCTCCACCTCCTCCTGCAACGGGGGATTGAGTCGTGGCTCAACCAACAGCCTGCTGAGCGGGTTGATGTCGCAACCCATGACCTTTCGACCAAGGAAAGCCGCCTCAAGGACAGTCGTGCCACGCCCCATGAACGGATCATATACCCGATCCCCCTCACGGCTGAGGCGCTCGATAAAAAAACGGGGAAGCTGCGGCTTGAAACAGGCCCTATAGGATATCTCATGCAAGGAATGCGCCGCCCGCTGCCTGGATGTCCAGAACTCGTTTGTAAAAAAGGGAACCGGACGTCCTCCGGGACCTTCAATCTCCGAAAGAACCGTGGCCGAACCCATTCCGCAGAACCCGTGAACCTCCTCAACGAAGGAATGGCGACTGGGAAAATCCAACTCCATTTGTCCAACCATGCCTTCATAAATAGACTGATTGAGTTACATGCCAGACAATTCAACCGGACCCGCGGGATGTTCCTGAACTTCGTATGCCAGCATTTCTGGCTGGATTCGCAGCATCCCCTCTGTTCTGCTATCGCGATGATTTCAGCACTTCATCCCTGAATCACGGGGCCGACCCGGCCTCAGTCACCACTTTTCCGGATGATGCATACCATTGATTTGTGAGCCATGGCTTCCGAACCGAACAAGATCATTTTCTCCATGATTGGCGTCCACAAGATGCACAATCGAAAAGTCATCCTCAAGGATATCAACCTGTCGTTTTATTACGGCGCAAAAATCGGGGTGCTTGGGCTGAATGGCTCGGGAAAAAGCTCCCTGCTGAGGGTACTTGCGGGCATTGACAAAGCTTTCGAAGGCCACATCCACTTCGAACCCGGATACCAGATCGGGCTGCTGGAACAGGAACCACATCTCCCTGCTGGAAAGACCGTTCAGGAATGCGTAATGGAGGGCGTGGCCGGATTATCCGCATTGTCCGAAGAATATGACAATTCATGGGAAGCCTACGCATCTGCGGAGACGCCTGAAGAGCAGGAGAAAATCGCAGATCGTCAGGCTTGGTTGCAGGCGGAACTCGACAAACATAATGCATGGGATTTGCCGGCTCAGGTGGAAATGGCGATGGACGCTCTGCGCTGCCCCCCGTCGGATGCGGTTGTTGACCACCTTTCCGGCGGGGAACGCCGCCGGGTGGCGCTCGCGCGCCTGCTCCTCAAGAAACCCGACATCCTTCTTCTGGACGAGCCGACCAATCACCTGGATGCGGAAACAGTGCATTGGCTCGAACAGCACTTGAGGCGCTACGCGGGAACAGTTATCGCTGTCACCCACGACCGGTATTTCCTCGATAATGTAGCCGGTTGGATCCTTGAGCTCGACCACGGAAGCGGCATTCCATGGAAAGGAAACTACTCTTCCTGGCTGGAACAGAAACAGCAACGGATCACCCAGCAGAAAAAGGTCGAGGAAAGGCGCGACAAGGCACTCGCGCGCGAACTCGAATGGATCCGGAAATCTCCCAAAGCGCGCCAGGCCAAGTCACAGGCCCGTATTACCGCTTACGAGTCACTTCTTACTCAGAATGTGGAAGAAAAAGAGAAGGAATTTGAAATCATCATTCCTCCCGGCCCAAGGCTTGGGTCACTCGTTGTGGATTCGAAAAACCTCGGAAAAGCATTTGGGGACCAGATCCTCTTCGACGGATTCAACTTCACACTTCCGGCCGGAGCCATCGTCGGGGTCATCGGACCGAATGGTTCGGGGAAAACCACCCTATGCCGCATGATCACAGGTCAGGAAAAGCCGGACAGCGGAGAACTCAGAGTAGGCGATACGGTTCGCGTGGCCTACGTGGACCAGAGTCGCGACAGCCTGAAGGCCGAGCAAACAGTCTGGGAATCCATCAGCGACGGACAGGAGTTTATCAGTTGTGGAACCCGTCGCGTCAACTCCCGGGCCTACTGTGGACAATTCGGTTTCACCGGAGGAGATCAGCAGAAATCACTCGGGATGCTTTCCGGTGGAGAACGCAACCGCGTCCACCTCGCACGCATTCTGAAAAGTGGTGGGAACCTGATCCTCCTCGACGAACCAACCAACGACCTCGATGTGAACAGCATCCGCGCCCTTGAGGAAGCACTGGAGAACTTCGCCGGATCCGCTGTCATTGTAAGCCACGACCGCTGGTTTCTGGATCGGGTTGCAACCCACATTCTCGCATTTGAAGGCAACAGTGAAATCCACTTTTGGCCGGGAGATTTCAGCTCCTATCTTGAGGACTACAAACGCCGCAAAGGGGTAGATGCGGACAGACCCCACCGAATCAAGTATCGCCACCTCACCCGCTGACCCACCAATCAATTATCGTCTAACCCAACCTGAACCATGGTATCCATCCAAATAACCTACAAGGGCGAGCTCCGCTGTGAAGCGATCCATGGCCCTTCCGCATCCACTATCGTAACCGATGCTCCAGTCGACAACCAGGGTAAAGGCCAATCCTTCTCCCCAACCGACCTATGTGCGACCGCTACCGGAAGCTGCATGGCGACGATCATGGGCATCCGCGCACGGGATCTTGGCATCGACCTTCAGGGCATGAGGATCAACGTCGACAAAATCATGTCGTCGGACTGCCCTCGCCGCATCAGCAAGCTGGTTATTCACATGGACATCCCGGTTAACCCGGACCCGGAAGCCAAAGCTGCGCTTATCGATGCGGCTGAAAACTGCCCCATGCAGCACAGCCTTCATCCCGATATCGAACGCTGCCTCAGCTTCTCGTGGGGAAAGAATGCCACGCCGTGATTACCGCCCCCTTGTTGGAGGTTCGAACACGACCAAAAGACGGATTGTTCTGACCTCAACCTCAACTGGGCGATCATTCAATTTGTGACATGTGAACACTACCACCATCTTTCAGACTATGGAATTCCACAAATATCACGCTCTTGGAAATGATTATCTGGTCTACGATCCGGAATCACATCCGTTTGACCTCGACGCCAGTGCCATCGAAAGGGTATGCCACCGCAACTTCGGACTCGGCTCCGACGGGATTCTTCTGGGACCTCTGCCCTCCACCCGTGCCCAATTCCGCCTGAGGATATTCAATCCAGACGCGAGTGAAGCTGAGAAAAGTGGCAACGGTATCCGCATTTTCTGCCGGTATCTCTTCGACACCGGCAGGGTTACGGAGGGCGAAAGCTTCACCGTGGAAACCCTCGGTGGATTGGTGTCAGCCGAAGTGCATGATAACGGACAGAGGATTAAGGTCAGCATGGGCAAGGCCGAATTCAAAGCCAGGCTCATTCCGGTCAAGGCTGCGAATCCTGAGGCGGAAGTCATGCGGATGCCCATCGATATCGAAGGAAAGACATGGGAATTCTGCGCTGTTTCTGTAGGGAACCCACACTGTGTGATTCCATTGGACGCCATTGACGCGGGATTGGCAAAGAAGATCGGGCCGCACGTCGAGCATCATCCGATGTTCCCGAATCGCATCAACATGCAGCTTCTGAAGGTCATCGACCGCGCGAACATCCAGATCGAGATCTGGGAACGGGGAGCCGGATACACGCTGGCATCGGGAACCAGCAGTTGCGCATGTGCCGTCATTGCAAGGAAACTCGGCCTCTGCGATCGCGATATCACGGTGCATATGCCGGGAGGAACCTTGTCAATTCAGGTTGCGGACGACTTCAGTCTGATCATGACCGGACCGACCACGCGAGTGGGCGTATTTGATCTCAATCCGGAATGCCTCAAGGGCTAGAGCAAACATTCGCACAAGGCAGATCGCTCAACTCTCCTGGTCAGCGAGATTCCACTTCTCAAACTGGGCAAAGAGACGATCCATCACAGCCTCGCTCGTCACGTCTTTCCTGGGAGCCTTGCCTTCAGCCGGGTATTTCAGGAAGAACTGGAAACGTTCGCGTGTAAGCCAATCTGTCTCAACACGTCCGCCCGTGTGCGAGACCATGAAGAGAAGATTGATCCAGGCCATGTCCATTTCGTCGTCAAGATTTGATCCGTTGAACAGGGTTTTGTCATCCCGCACAGGGTCATAATCGGTGCTGTCGGAAATCAGACCGCACTTGATCCGGAATACGCTTTCACCTGACTCCTTACCGCCTTCAGCAGTTTTCTCGGAAACCTCGATGATCTTCTTTTCGGAAGACGAGGCCAGCCAAAGCTCAAGCATGCGACGAAGCGATTCGTGCAGTTTCTTGCATCTTGGAAGAAGAGGGGTATCGCCGTCTCCGGAGCCTGAAAACCGGACCGAGTAAATGATCTGGGGAAAATCCTCACGAATTCTCGATAGAACCTCAATCGGCTTGATCGCATGAGACGATCCCTCCTCTTTCTCGATCTCCCCCAAAGACCCGGATATCAACTGCTCCACGAGTGTCAGGTTCTTCATCTGATTGTCAAAACGCCCGGTCTGGCGACCAAAGTATTTCTGAAAGTCCACCACCACACCCGGATCCACCCGAACACTCGCGACATAAGCATCCACGGCAACGCGCGGGTTGAACAAAGCATTCGCCCGGGTGGAGGCAAAAATGAGAAGACTCTGCACTTTGCTGATCAGAGCCATACGCTGAATCGAGGACAGCTTCTCTCTTGCCAGAAGATCGCGTTCGCGCTTGAGCATGAAAAACTGCATGGCGCGACGAATCACGGCCAAAAGGTCCTCAAGATCCCAAGGCTTGTTGATGTACTGATAAACCGCACCTTGATTCATCGCCTGAATAGCCGAATTCACATCCGAATATGCGGTGGTCAGGATCCTGACCACATTCGGATAGTAGGCCTTGGCCTGTTTGAGCAATTCCATGCCCATTTTGCCCGGCATGCGCTGGTCCGTAATCAGCACCGCCACTTCCCTACTGTGCCGCTGCAGTTTTGCCAAACCTTCATCCGCGCTGCTGGCCGTTATCACCTCGTATTTCCCGTCCAAAGCTTGAACGAAATACTTCAGGGACATGGGTTCGTCGTCCACGTAGAGAATCTTATAGGGGCTCAATTGATTCATGTTGCCTTTCGGGTAATTGAAGGATGCTAGCACAGGCCATTGTCGGGCAACTCAAAACTGAAACAACTGCCTTCCCCAACGCGGCTTCTGACCAAAAGGTCACTGCCGTGTGCCCGCACAATCGAGTGGCAGACGCTTAATCCCAGCCCGGTTCCCTGATTCACATCCTTGGTTGTGAAGAATGGTTCGAAAATACGCTTGATGTTGGTCTCCGGAATCCCGCATCCATTATCCTCTACCGATACCTTGATCTTGTCCGAGGACTCACGGGAAGCCCGTAGCACCACCCTTGCACCTTCCCTGATCGAACCACCTGAAACCGCATCCATCGCATTCCGGAGCAGGTTGACCAAAACATGAACCAACTGGGTCTGATATCCCACTATCACCAGATCCTCGGGAATGTCGACCGAGATCAGGTTTCGAGGGAGGTCCGGGGGCAGCATCTGAATCGCCTTGCTGGCAAGTTCATGCATTTGACATGGAGACTTCCGGTCTGAGTTTTCCGACAGTGCAAAGACCCCCAGATTGGAGACAATCTCCTGAATTCTCTCGGCCCCTTTTTTCACGTCTTTCAGGAGATCAGGCAAATTTCCGGAATCCATCCGGCTTGCTGATACAATCCCGAGATCCAATGCCGTAAGCATGTAGTTCAGAGGATTGTTGACCTCGTGAAGAATGCCCGATGCCAGACATCCGATGCCTGCCATTTTTTCACTATGAACCAGTTGCAAACGGGTTGATTCAAGGTCGGCCAAGGTCTTCTTGAGATATACGTTCTGCTCTCTCAAGTCATTCCTCAAATCAGCCTCACGCAGACAACTCCGGATCCGCGCAATCAACTCGATCGAGCTGAATGGCTTGAGAAGGAAATCGTCCGCTCCACTCTCCAGCGCCTGAATTTTCGAAACCTCATCACTGCGGGCGGTGAGCATGATCACACGGATATCCCTTGTGGATTCGTCCGCCTTGATCCGCTGACAAACCGCAAGTCCATCCATTTCAGGCATCATCCAATCGAGGATCATCAGATTTGGATGAAGGTCTCGCGCCAGCTCAAGTGCGTCCTTACCGTTGGCAGCAAGACTAATCCTGAACGAGTCTTTGAGGTTGTTAAGAAGAAAACGTCGCATGTCGGCCTCGTCGTCCACCACAAGTATCCGATGCTGCCCACAACCAGCTTGGGTCCCCTTCGGCAGACCGTCACCCACGTCCAGATTCAGGAACCTGTCTGCAGTCTTGAACACCTCCTGCATGGGCTCAGCCGGAGATAGCCCCGGTCCATTGACTTCAGACAAAAGGGAAGGAGGGATACCTGCCGGAATCCACACAAAAAACACCGTTCCCCGACCTTCTTCACTCTTGAAAGAGATCCGGCCTCCGTGGCGTTCAACCAACTCATGGGCAAGGGCAAGCCCGAGACCTGTCCCACCATAGCGTCTGGTGGTCGAGCTATCCGCCTGAAAAAACCTTTCAAAAACCCGATTGTGACTCGACGCCGGTATACCGATTCCGTGGTCTTCGACTTCAAAGCGGATCTCATGGCCATCGCGAACCCAACGCACATGCACCACGCCACCTTCCTTGCTGAACTTGATCGCATTGACCACCAGATTCAACAGAACCTTCTCAAAACGATCTGGATCCACATGCATTTCCGTCACGTCATCCAGCGTTTCAACTTCAACACGGATCCCTTTTGCCAACCCGAGATGTGAGACCGAACGCACCACTCCGTGGACATAGTCCGAGATCGGCACACGCTGACGCCGCAATACCATCGATCCTTGATCCAGCTGCAAAATATCGAGCACTTCATTGATCAGCTTAAGCAGGCGCAATGTATTGCGGTGTGCCAGCATCAACTCTTCATGAGCCTTGCCCGGAAGGGAATCCGGGTCACGAAGCATCCGTTCAATCGGAGCATAAACAAGCGTCAGTGGAGTCCGCAGTTCATGGCTGATATTGGCAAAGAAGTCCGACTTTTGCCTGTCCAATTCCTGCAGACGGCGATTCTGCTCGTCCAGTTGACAATTGAGCAAATGATCCTGCCGTCTCGAAAGCATTGAGAACTGGGCAGAAATGGCGCTGATGATCGATGTCGCGGTAAGGAAAAACGAGCCAAGGTAGAGATCCTTGAGTTCCACCGCACCGCCCAAAAACACGTCATTCCCCCAACACGCCATCCAGTAGAGCGCCACTATTCCGAATGCGGTTACAACGGTCTCGGTGACGGTCCACACCATCATGAATCCCATACCAAGAATCACCAGATGCAGTGCTGCGTAATAGGGAGAACTCGCACCATCCGTGCTGTAAATCATGTAGTTGATGGCCACTCCCAGAATAAGAGCCCAAGCGATCCCACACTTAACCACATGCCGGATCCCGTTAGGCGCCATCAAGATCCACAAGATCCCCATCAAGACGGCGCTCACCCCCGCCCTCACCACCCAGAACTCCGTCTGTTTGTCGGGATAATAGAACGCGTCCAAAGTAGCGGCGAGAAGGTATACCGCCACCGACACAACTATCGCCCATTTAAGGCGTTGGAGGCGAAAACGCCGATTGGCTTCATCGAATGAAGCCGACCATCCCTCATACCCTGCAGGAACTCCGGACATGCAAGCTAGGCTGTGATATCGAGCATTATGTTGACTCCAATGTTGTCCGACTGAATCCCCTTTTTCATTCCGGATGGGACCATCATACCCAAAGCACGCTCATCCCGGTACATCAGATACCACTCCATGAGATGTTCCATTTGCGCTCGATTCGGGTTTCCCTTGTCGACCCCGGCCAATGTGATCCGGCCACCTGGCCGCAACCATCCGGAAATCGCACGCACAAGTTTCTCCCCAATGCGATCGGGAAGATAGTCAAACAAGCTGAAAGCATACACCATATCGTAGCTGACAGAATCGGACAGCTCTCCAGTCGGGTGTCCATCCCGCAACAGGTCATCCACCGAACGATGAAAAGTCCGTATCTTCAACGGACCGTCTTTGCCGGCCCGGTCGATGAGGCGCTTGCGGGCAGCCTCCAATGCCACAGGATTGGCATCGACCAGATCAATCTCACAAGACCCGGTCTTGAACCCGCCATCCAGCATCCGATCCCACTCTCCAGCGGTTCCACATCCCACCGCCATTACTCGGAAAACCCCACGCTTTCTGACTGCACGATCGGAAACCTCAGTCAATCGCTCAACCAAGGCATCCATGCGGTTGCGATAAGCTTGCGAAATGGCGGCATTCACATGGAAGTCATTCACCATCTGACCATAAAGGGATCCGGCTTCAGGCTCGTTTTCACCCAGGAGAACACCCAGCATAAGGTGATCACCCGCATACCCCGACGGCTTCGAATAGGCAATGTTGACAAAAGGAGCGCATAGAATCAACGGGTGCAAGACCCGGCGCGCGTAAGCTTTATGGGCATTCAGTTTCTCGGGGGGAACCTTTGAAGCCACGCGCTCAAACTCCTCATAGAGATCGGCGATCTTCAGCCACAGGGGAAATCGAATCTCCGCATAGGCTTCCTTCACCCGTCCCCCTTCGTCACCCAAAGTGGGAATGCCGGCGTCACGCAAACCCGACTCGGCCTCCTCCAACCAATGGCTTAAATCAGCCAGGTAGCTTCCGAGCGCACCAACGGCAAGCTGGTATTCGGACACTAGTTCATGGCTCGCCATCCAATCATCCACAAATCTTGCCGCCTCGATGCTGAGCTCCTGGGATACATCCATGTCCCGCGTATCCGACCAGGCATCAATCAAAGTCGCTGAAACGATCAGCATCAACCCGGCCATTTCAATGTGGCTCACCACTGCACGCCCACGATACACCACACGGTCACCGCGTACAATGTGCACACTCTTCAGGACCTCGCTCAACTGAAGGATCGAGAACGGATTGTAGATCTCAAAAATGAGGGTTGTACGCGATACATGGATCAACGTACCCCTGCCCACCTTGTCGTGGCAGTTTCTGAACACGACAATGCTGTCAATTCCTGAAAGAAACCCGGTCATAGAGATCAACAAACCGGGTAATTTAGACCCTGATCAGAGGGAAGGCAAGAACCCTTGCACGGAAATACAGATGATCCTGCTCTACTGCCATGAAACAAACCTTGAATAGGTATCCGATTCTTTCTTCACTCTGGGCGGATTACCTGACAGATGGGTGAAGCTCAGGCTCAACTGCAGGATACTCGGGTCTATCATCGGGCCGGAGATCTGCGACCGAACAACGGAACCAGATGAAGCAGACCCGTTACCGCGCAAACGATCAGAATGGGCAGTGAAACTTCAGGAGCAATCCACACTTCTTCAACGGCCCTTGTCAGGTAGGTGCATGCGCCCAGAAGGAGAAGAATCTTTCCAATGGTGGTAGACCTCACCTCACGCACCCACATCAACGCAACTCCCAAAAACAGGATGAAAAGAGTTCCGCCGATTGCCAACATGACAAGCAGGGCGTGAATCTGCGGATGGATGTCGGTAAGCTGCCAGAGCTGCACCGCGAGCAATACATGGAATGCTGCAAACAGAAGATTGATTATCGCCAGAATGCGAACAACAGTATTCATGATGGAAATTTCTCAATTTGGAAGCCATGATCAGGGCCTATCAGTAGAAGGAACCGTTTAATTCCCTCTACTCCCCGAATTTGACTGAAAAAGCATAAGCCTGTGAGAAGATGACACTCCGGATGACGACTATTCGCATGATTCCGGGTATCGGTCCCGGATTCCAGTATCTCCCTTAACGGGAACTACGCTCAAGGTCCTGAAAGCGCCGTTCCTTCTCATAGTCCAGAACAATCGTTTCGAGACTTTCAACACGCTTCTCAAGTCGCTCGATCCGGGTGGTGTCCGCCTCGGACATACCCTGCATCGTGCGCATCTTGCACCGGCGTTTATACATGTCTGACAGGATCCCGAGGGTGCATATCAGAGCGATGGCGAGCCACATATCCATAGTTTTCGTCTTTCTTTTCCGGCTGAGTCTTAATCCCAATTACAAAACCATCAGATGTTACGGAAACGTCTGTCCCAGTCTTTCTCAGGATCGGTTACAGCATCTTCCAAACGCTGCACCCTGGTCTCCAAACGTTTCATGATCGATTGCATACGCTGGAGCGCCGAGAGACGGGACCCACCGTGGGTATTGTAAAACTCGGCCTCTTCCTCACTCCGGAAAGCGATTACCGGCTCGGGTCGCATCACGATGGCAAGAATCACATACGCTATGAACACGGGAAACATACTGCCAAGCAGGGCGAGGATCACAAAACTCGCCCGCACCCACCCAACCGGGATGTTAGTCCAGTTGGCGAGGCCCTTGCAAACTCCGAGGAAAACGCCACTGCGCGAACGGAACAGCCCTTCCTGGAAGCTGGATTGATTATCGGAGGTTTTCATTTTGGGAATGCCCTTTCTGATGTCGGTCGGTTTCAAAATAGATGGTTTCAAGCGCATCAATACGCTTTTCGAGGCGCAGCAAAGACTGGTGTAGTTCCTGCAGGATACGGGTCTCGTCTGAGGAGGGGCTTCCCGACCTCTGCTTTTTCATCGCGTGAAGGATGATCAACGTAAGCGTAATCAACGTTCCACAGATGACCGGGAGCCCGATAACGATCAGAACAATCAGTGTAGGATTGGGAGCCATGGCGTTCAATGTTGTGGGCGATCATTGCCCGGTTTATGTCAGGCATCCTGATCCACCGAGGGCTTGTTTTCACCCTTTTTCTGACGAAGTTCCTCAAGTTCTTTCTCAATATCTTCGTCACGCTCCAGATCCGCAAACTGCGAGTCGAGATCTTTCTTCACTCCGTAGTTGACCAGGTCCGCATCCGCTTCCATACGGTCAATCCGCTGTTCAAAGGAATCAAACTTCATCATCGCGGTCTTGGTGTCCACCTTCCGGATGCTACTCTGGACGGCCTGACTCTGACGGGCTCTCACATGGCGCTGTATCAGAACCTTGTGCTTGTTACGGGCCTGTTCAAGCTTGGACTCAAGCTCCTTGATGTCGTTCTTGTACTGAAGCACAATTTCCTGAATCCGAACCGCTTCTTCTTCGAGAGCTTCGGTGCGTTTCTGCACCGCCCGCTTTTCGAGTAGCGCCTCACGTGCCAAGTCATCCCGACCACGGTCAATTGCCAACTGGGCCCGCTCAGTCCACCTGTCCAGTTTTTCGCGAACGTCCGCCAGTTCACGGTTGCTCTTGGCGAGCTGCGCCATCGAGCCCGCACAGGATGCCTTGATCTCCACAAGGGTATCTTCCATCTCGCGGATCATCAGCCGGATCAGTTTTTCTGGATCTTCAGCCTTATCCAACATCGAGTTGATGTTGGAACTGATGATGTCATTGAATCTAGAGAATATGCTCATGTTGCCTCCTTATAGGTTGGTTAATCGGTTTGTTTTGTTGCGATACATATATCACATTCCGTGCCAATCGAAACAAAACCTCGCATCTAATTTTCCATCAATTACTTACAAACTTAGATCAAACGCATTCAAAACCCATTGCGATTCAAACATTGACCAAAACACACAGTGTTTGGTAATTTTCGCCAATCACACACCTCATGAGCCATAACTTCTCTTTACCGGATCCCATCGGTGAGTCCAGCGCATTTCTGGACTTTCAAACCAGACTAAGTGCCGCCGCGAAAGTAAACCGTCCGATCCTGATCATTGGAGAAAGAGGGACTGGAAAGGAGATGGCGGCACGGCGCATCCATTATCTCTCTTCTAGATGGGAACACCCCTTGGTTACCCTGAACTGTGCCGCTCTGTCGGCGAACCTGCTGGAAGACGAACTGTTCGGACATGAGCAGGGATCCTTCACCGGTGCGGCCAAGAGACGCAAAGGCCGCTTCGAAGCGGCGGATGAAGGCACCCTGTTTCTTGACGAGATCGGGCAGACTCCTCCGGAGCTTCAGAGCAAGATCCTCCGGGTGGTGGAGTACAATTCATTTGAACGGGTCGGCAGTTCCGAAACCATCCACGTTGATGTTCGGATAATCGGCGCCACCAACTCGGATCTGCTCGCCATGGCACACAAGGGAATCTTCAAACACGATCTACTTGATCGCCTCTCTTTTGAGGTCCTTTTTATTCCGCCTCTTCGAGCCCGCCAAGGCGATATTCCGATTCTGGCTGAGCATTTTGCCACACGCATGGCTTTTGAGTTAGGACGGGACGAGATTCCAACCATTAGCCGCGAAGCATGGAAGACACTTGAATCCCACAATTGGCCAGGGAATGTCCGCGAGCTGAAAAATGTGATCGAACGGGCGGTCTACCAAAGTCCCGACAACGTCATCCGCTCGATCCAGATTAACCCGTTCGAGTATCCTTTCGGGACGCTGGACTGCCCTCCCGCAGGCAGTCAACAGGTGGCTTCCATCGGATCAGGCGCGACGACGCCACCACCTGTGAGCTCCCATCCGCCTCAGAGCCTTCGGGACATGCTTGTGTGCCAGTTGGGCAAATCGAGCTTCAAAGACATTGTGCAAAGTGTTGAAGTTGATTGTATGAAGATCGCTCTCGAAAAATGCACTTTCAACCAACGCAAGGCTGCTGATCTTCTGGGTCTAACCTACCATCAATGGCGCGGGCTCTACCGGAAATACTCCGATATTTTCGGACCGGACACCGAAGAGGCTTAAGACTCCGAGGGTTGACAAACCCTACCAGGCATAGCGCGCGACATCGAGACCCTCAGTTAGCGCTATGAGAGCGCGGTCCGTCGACTCAGACAAGAAGTGGGATCGAATGGCATCTATGGCGAAACCGCGAGTCAGGAAGGTGGGATCTTGTCGCGGCACTCAGAACAATACCCTTTCCCGTCGGAGTAGACAAACTCCCGATCCGGATGATCCACATCGGTGGCGCCACAGATCACGCAAACGTGAAACGCTTCAACGGGCTCCTTCTTTCTGGAAGCATTGACATCAGCCTTCGGCCTTACCCTGGGAACCTGTCCCCGGTGGCGGAATCTGGCCACAATCTCGGGCCCAAGAAACATGACAAAATTCCCGACACCAACCAGAACAAGTATCCTGGCCACCCATCCTCCGGTGAGAAACAGCACGAAAAGGAACGCCCAGGAAACCATAGCCAACCACTTCACCTTAACCGGCAAAACAAAGAAGACCAAAAACTCGTGATCCGGATACACATAGGCAAATGCCAGAAAAACCGTGGTAATTACAAATAGGTTGATAATCGGAACATACGGGAAAAAGAACATGCCGACCACTGCGGCCAACACACACAAAAACCATCCACAATACAGGAACATACAATAGCGGAATGTTCCCCAGGCTTGCTCCAATGCAGTGCCCATCATCCAGAGAACCAACCAGGAGAAAACAACAAAGACCGGATGAATGCGCGGCATGCGAAACACAAAGGTGAACAGGCGCCAAATCTCACCTTCTGCCAATCGCGAGGGAACCAGAATCACCGCATCCATCGGGTATCCTGCGAAAACCTCCAGGCACCATAGGATCGCCTGACCAATAACCAGGTAAACCGTAATGCCCGGGATAGCCAGCCACCCCATCCGACGTTCCATTCTATCCAAAATTCCCATTATAACGCTACCTTCCGATCCGAATATTGCGATCCGCTGCAACCCGCCACCCAACGAAAAATCCAAGGGCCTGCCGCTACAAACATTGCACATTCACAACACTGAGCCGCTAGCGTCAAGACGTTCTCCCTGACAGGACAAGTATTCTTCGGCAAAACAGCGTAATTCCTCCAAAGTCTCCAGCCTATGGATTCCAGCCCTGAGCACTCCACATTCGGGCATCCCTTTCACCAGCCGACACAATCGCGAGCGCATCCACGCAATCGAATCACTCCGTTTCTCCTGATGGTAGACCGAATTTTGCAAACGGGCATACTCAAGAATGCTGTGCCACCTCAACCCCAATCCAGGAGAGGCAGGGGCAACTCCTGTTGCGAGGTGCTCCCGGATCGATGAAAATATCCAAGGCTCACCAAGAGCGGCACGTCCGATCATGACACCCCGCACCGCAGTCTTCGTCATGAAGTGATGCACCTGCTCACTCTGAGCGATGTTTCCATTCGCAACAACCGGGATAGCCACAGACTCCGCAATGCGGGCAATCGCTTCCCAATCCGCTTCCCCGGCATATCCCTGCTCCCGGGTTCTTCCATGAATCGTCACAGCCTCCACCCCGGCATCGGCCAACCGAGGGACAACTGCTTGCGCAACGGGATGGGCCGCATCCCATCCAAGCCGCATCTTGGCAGTGACCGGAGTATGATGACCAATGGCTTTGACCACAGTCCCCGCGATTCGAACCAGGCGATCCGGATCGAGAAGCAATGCCGCACCCGCACCCTGCCCGACTGCCCGACTCGCAGGGCATCCGAAGTTCAGATCCACAAAATCCGGTCTCAATCGACCGGCGATCAACCCGGCCGCCTGGGCCATCGAGTCTGGTTCCCGTCCAAACAATTGAATCCCGATCGGCCTTTGTTCGTCAGTGAAAACGATACTATTCCACGCATTTTTTGAACCGTTGATGATCGCATCTGACATCACAAACTCGGTCACCAACACGTCCGCCCCGTGCCTTTTGCATAACAACCGGAACAAGGCATCTGTGTAGCCGGCCATTGGAGCCAGGTACAGTGGAAAACGATCTTGAAACCAGGGAAGCATGTAATTGCCCTTCAGCTTCGACATCTTCATCCCAAATACGCAAGCAGGATTCACGGGCTCTACCCTGATCTGCAACAGTGTTCCGCAAAATCCTCAAGGGGCGACCTTCCCCGCCGCCGGTTTCCATTTGATCCGGACAGATCCAGCCATAGGCTCATCCGACATGGAAACCTCCCCTTTTCCAAAATCATTTCAGTTCGGCGTATCCACAGCGGCATTTCAGATTGAAGGGAGCCTCGAAAAAGATGGGAGGTGCCCTTCCATATGGGACGAGTTCGCCAGAATACCCGGAAACATCGTCGACGGGTCCTTCCCATCCGTCAGCTGCAATCACTACGTCGACTGGGAGAAGGACATACGGAGACTGCAAGACCTTGAAGTGGATGCTTACCGTTTTTCGATAGCATGGCCGCGTATCATCCCGGAAGGGAAAGGACGACCCAATCCCAAAGGCCTTGCCTTTTACGATCGCCTCGTCGACCGCCTGCTGGAGGCCCGGATCAGACCATGGGTCACCCTCTACCATTGGGACCTCCCATTGGCGTTGCAGCTTTCAGGATGCGGCTGGGACAACCCGGAAATTGTTCCTGTGTTCACCGAATACTGTGATCTGTGCTTCCGCAGCTACGGGGATCGGGTTCGGGACTGGATCACCTTCAACGAACCCTGGTGCACCGCTGTTCTCGGATATGGAACAGGATACTTCGCCCCGGGGATCCGTAACCGCGAGGCATGCTATCTCGCCGGACATCATCAACTCATCGCCCATGGAAAGGTCTCCCGACTCTATCGGGACAGATTCAAATCCACCCAAAAAGGCCAAATCGGGATGGCCAACAACTGCGACTACCGCCACCCCGCTTCCGGATCTCCGGCAGATCAGAAGGCGGCACAGCGAGCCCTCGAATTCTTCTTGGGCTGGTTTGCGGATCCGCTCTACCTCGGCGACTATCCGGAATCAATGAGGGACACCCTCGGCACACTGCTACCCAGGTTCACAGACCAGGAAAAGAGGGAAATCAAGGGCAGTTGTGACTTCTTTGCCCTCAACCATTACACAACCAACCTTGCAGCCGCTCCCAAAGGAACGGTCGGAACCAATTTCGCCAGTGGAAATGGGGGATTCATGGAAGATCTATCAGTCGACCTCTCCAACGACCCTTCATGGGAAAATACCCACCGGGATTGGCGTATCGTCCCATGGGGACTTACCCGTCTCCTCGAATGGATCGATCGCAGATACAGCCATCCTGCGATCTTCATCACCGAAAACGGTTTCTCCATATCAGGGGACAATCCGGAGGATCTCATCAACGACCCCGACCGCATCCGCTACACGCTCGCCTACCTGAACGCCTGTGGTGATGCTTTAGCAAATGGGATCGATCTCAGGGGCTACTTCCATTGGTGCCTGGCGGATGACTTCGACTGGGCAAACGGATACTCCTGCCGCTTCGGACTCTACCACACGAACGGCGAGACGGGTTCCAAGCAAATCAAACGCTCCGGAAAGTGGTATGCAGAATATATTCGCCAACACCGCAATTCCAAGAAATAGTCGCCCACCTATGAAAGCAAAAGCACGCCACATCCTGGTTCCAACTGAAGCCGAATGCAACAGCATCAAAGATCAGATCGCCGCTGGATCTGATTTTGCAGAAATGGCTCGCAAGTATTCCAAATGCCCTTCCGGCAAGCGCTCGGGAGGCGATCTCGGTGAATTCCGCCCCGGTCAAATGGTCAGGGAATTCGATGAGGTTGTTTTTCGCGATCCCGTTGGAGAAGTACTCGGCCCTGTCAAGACTCAATTTGGATTTCACCTTATCGAGATTACGTCTCGTTCCTGAAGACGAATTCTGAATACTCTACAATCGTATCCAATTTGAACAAGGGACCTTTTTCGCACGATTGCGGATAAGGTCTCTTTTTTCGTTGTCGGTAGCCGATTAACAGGGCTTTTACTGCACTCGACCGATCACGACGAAGACAAATCAGACACGAATGGAACCTACCCACAAATCCCAGCTTCTAAAATTCTGCACCTTGCGGTTTTCGCCCACGCAAGTAATTGTTGAATGCAATGAAGGAGTCGACATCCGGGCTGATCATGTCAGCAGCATTATCGAATGCATTCGCGACCACTTCGGCGAGATGCCCTACGCATATATAAGCAACCGCAAAAACACCTATAGCGTGGATCCGCGCGAAATCCGTCGTCTCTTTCAGGAAACATCGGCACATATTGCGGCATTTGTGGCCTACTCTCCCCAATGCGAGCAGGTTACAGATTTCGAACGCCAATTTTACAAACTTCCGTCACGCGTTTTCACAAATCTCGACGAAGCCATCAAGTGGACAGGCTCGATGCTTCCCAGCTCCGCAATCGATCAGCCAGAGAAATCTTTGGAGTCTCGCGGGATCTGATCCAACAGCCGGACACAGCTGATTTATCCTTGGACTCTGGACAGAAAAGCATCTCTATTTGTACGCGAGCGAATTCTTGACAAGGCTTGCATTCTTCCCAACAGTTCGAGGCATGGACGAGGAGGATGACCATAGAGTCCTGGTTCTCAACAGAGTGTGGCAGCCCGTCAATGTGATTGGCGCCAAGAGGGCGTTTTCTCTTCTCTTTCAGGACCACGCACAGGTTATCGATCCCAATGATGGGGACTTCCGGATGTATGACGGAGCTCAATGGATCGAGTTCTCTGTGAACAGCCCTGCGGATGATTCTCAGGCGGTAATGAGGACCGTCAACTACGCACTTCGGGTTCCAAAGGTACTGATACTCAGATACTATGACCGGGTTCCGGTTCAGGAGGTGAAGCTGTCTCGTCAGAGTATCCTCGAAAGGGATGGCTACCGCTGCCAGTACACAGGGAAAGTTTTTCCCCAGAAGATGCTCAACCTGGATCACATCATTCCCAAGGAGCGGGGAGGCCGGACCACATGGGAGAATGTGGTGACATCTTCCATTCATTGTAACTCCGTCAAAGCCAATCGACTCCCTCACGAGGCCGGACTCAAGCTGATACGCAGGCCATCCAAGCCAAAAGCCAGACCGTTCGTGAGCAAACTGATCCGGGGATCCTGTGATGAGTCGTGGGCCTATTTTTTGGGCGATAAGACCGGTTAGATCGGTCTTGCACCGGTCATCCAATAACAACGCTACCATGCAAGGACGCCTGGTTGACACAAACGCGATCCGATCCGCATTCCCAACTGTTGCACGCCCTACCCTGCTTTGCCTGCTGGAGTGCCACCGTATTCTGAATGAATGTCTCCCGATTCACGAGCAGCGAATCCGGTGGAACTCGATTGCCTATATGAAACTCCACCCACGCAAAATGGCTCACGACTGTATTTGCAGCCTGTCGCCCCGTGGTCGAACCATCGAACTCGGTTTCTATCTCGGCAGCCTACTGGAGGATCCCGCTTCACTTCTGAAAGGAACCACCAAATACAAACGCTTTGTTCCGATTCAAGACACGGATCACTTCAAGGATCCCCTTATCATGAAGCTCCTGGATCAGTCGATTGCGCTTGTCGAAAAAGGATGGAAACACACTCAGCCATTCCATTCCTCCGAGTATCTGGAGCTAATCCGGGGAATCTGAACATTTCCGGGAATATTCCGGGGAATCATTCCGTCCAATAAACAGAGGCATATCCGCTAACCCCCACACGTACCATGCACATCCAAATAAAAAGCCTTTTGTCCTTCACATGTCTCTTTGCATTGGGGATGACACTCCCGGCGTCCGAGCCCACTGAAATTGAGGCCGAGATTCCACTGCTGATGCCAGAAGAACTTGAGGAGCTTCTGGGACCCATTGCGCTGTATCCCGACTCCGTGATCGCACTGATTCTGCCGGCATGTACTGCGCCCACCGATATTGTCAGGGCGGCAAGGTTCATCGAATCCCATCCAAATTCCAGTCAAATGGATACGATGCCTTGGGATGAAAGCGTGATTGCCCTTGCCCATTACCCGGAAGTCATAAGGGAACTTGACGGAAACCTGGAGTGGGCCATCCAGGTCGGGGATGCATTCATCGCGCAGCCTGAAGATGTCATGCGAACGGTACAACGTTTGCGCGCACGTGCACGTGCACTCGGGCATCTCGATTCAGATCCTCATCAGAGCATCATTGCTGAGGATGAAGTCATCCGCATCGTACCGAGAAACCCGGAAGTGGTCTATATTCCGACCTACGACACCCGCGTGGTCTATGTTGACCGCTACGTAGGGGTTCCATCCTTACACTATGCCACATGGTTCGGAGTCGGTTCGTGGATGTGTTACGATCTCGACTGGATCAGTTGGAACCTGCGGGTTGTCAAACCCCATTGGAGAAACCACTGGTATCAGACCCGCCCATGGCACAACCCGGACTACCACCGAAGAGATCCATTCTGGAGCCACCGCGACCGCTACCGCGAGTGGACTCCTCGCAGACCCTTCAAGCGGGACTTCCGGAATCATTCCACCCGTTCGTTGGATAAGCCCCGTGACCGAAGCTATCACCAATCTTATCGGGACAGTCCCACCCGTCCAACGTTTAACAAACCGCAGCCCCCTCGACGCGACACTTTCAGGAATCCGGAACCCCGCCGTTCTCCTTCGAAACCCTCTTTTGAAAACCGGCCACCTGACCGGCGCTTTACCCCGGATAACCGCGCGACTCCACGTCCACGGAAAGATCTGAGACAGGGCTTATCCGGAACATCCAACCGGACTCCGGAACGCACCTTCCGCAAACATGATAGCAAAATGACGAGACCCACGGAAAGGATCCATTCCCGTCCATCTTTCGAATCCAAGCGCCCTAACCCGCCCAGCGGAGTCGCGCTCAAACCACGCATACCGGATCGGCCACCTGTTGAGCTTCGGTCCTCTTCGGGATCATCTAGTCGCTTCAACCGTGATTCCGGCTCCCGGCCTTTGTCATCCGAAAGAAGTCACGGACGAAAGCGGGATCGCTGATAATCTGAACTAAGTTGCTTTCTTAGGGATACGGCGTTTGAATTCCGTCATGCTGTTTCACAATTCCAACTCTTGGGCCCGGCAACATCCGATGCCCATTTCCATTCAGTCGAATCTCCCAGAAACCAGGAATAACAGTCAAAAGTTGCAATCCAGCTCGGATGAGCTGCAGAGGCAGGTGGATTTTTTAGCGATGGCCAACCAGGCTCTATTTGAGCTCGTGTCTGCAAAACTTGGCATCACGGAAGGCGACGTGCTTGAGCGCATGAAAGAGATCGACGGCAGAGACGGTAAAGTTGATGGCAAAATGGCTGGCATCACAACCACATGTCCACAATGTGGGCGAATCGCGAATACGGGCAAGACCAATTGCATTTACTGCGGAGCCCTGATCGACACAGGACACCTCTTTCAAAAAGGGAGATAATCGGCCCCGGGAAGGTTCACTCGCCGGCCTCGGCAGCCGAGACTGGAACGGACTCCGCAGGGGAAACCGGAGCTTCAACCTTAACCGGATCCTTGAGCAACTGAGCTTCGTTGCGACCCTTGGGGAACTTGAACTGAAGCTGGTAGTAGGACAGATCACCTGTTTCGTTCTTTTGCTCCTGCACCAGGACCAGACGACGAACCGCATCCACTACAGCGAGATCCGCTTCCTGACCGCCACTCGTCAGTATTCTCGCATTAAAAGGGACCCCCTTTATTCCGTAGGCAACCATCACATCCACCGCGATGTTCTCAGCTGCAGCTTCCTTGAGTGCAGGCCGTAGATTCAACCTGGGATATCCGTTGAAGTCCCACGGTTCCCAGCTGCGACGCAAAAACAATGTCACCTTACACGGAACTCCTTCATCGCCCTTCTTAGCAGGAAAGAAAGGGAACCGCTCGCTCATCCCGACAAAAAAGTCCTTTGCGATGGCATCTGTGTATTCGTCAGTTCCCTTTGCCCAGATCACCTGACCCTCCGCATCAAGTGTCAAATCAAACTGCGCGTATCCAGCTTCGGGATGATAAAACCCTGGATAGACGCCAATCGCTCCAATAAACTCCTGACCAATCATCCATCGGGGATGGGGAGCAGATACACCCGAAACGGGTTTGAAGACGATGAAATCGTTGAAGACCTGCCTAACAAAACCAAGCACCGGCTTACCCTCGGTATGCCCGGCTCGGAACGCAGTCAATCCGAGTGCGAGCATGATCGGCTGCTCGTAGGTTTCGTCCGGAGCATAGATCTCCGCATAGCTTTTCACCTTATTGTCCTCACCAATTACCAAATCGGCGATTACCGGAATCTTCTCACCCTGCTCCAGAGGATTGCTGGTGAACACTGGCGCATAATATCCAAGCACTCCTGGTGCATGGTTTTCGGCATTCTCGATGCCATGCACAGTGGTCAGAACCACCGACGACAGGATCGGGACAAAAAGGCGTATCGCACGAAACAATGAATGATAATTCATAGGATCGACTCAGGCTACCACCGATGTTCACTCCTGCAATCCAAAAAGAAACACACCCGTCGTTTCACTTGATCCCCTTCACCTAAACACGCGGAGGATAACCAATTCCTACCGGAGGGAATTATCGAAGGGCTTGATCCTGAGTAATAATTGATTGATCAGGAATTATTCAAAATCTTGCGGAGATCCTGCTCCATGGAGAGTTCACTCTCCAGCATACGCATGCGCCAGTTGGCCATCTCGGTGATTGCGCTGAGCGTCCGGTTATTCAACACCGCATCACTCACATCCTGGCGGCTTTCAACCAAAACACGGTATGTTTCTACCGCCTTGGGCTTCATCAAAAGCTTTTCGAAACAAAGACCGATTTGGTAAAGAACAGGCCAACGCCAATCCGGCTCTTCGCTCAAATCTGCCATTGCCTGATAGATCGCAAGTGCATCCATGAAATTGGATTCATGGTAAAACAAGTTGGCAATCTGATTGCCGGTTCGCTTCTTCCAATACAGCCAAGTCTCACGGGCGGCTCCCTTATCGTTGGTCTTATTCTTGAGAAGATTGAGCGTCTCAATCATAGCCTGCCGGCTTTCGTTGAGCCGCAAATGACTATCAGCCAAAAGATAGCGGGCCTCAGGAGACAATGCTCCATCCGGATATGCGTGCACGAATGCCTTCAAACCGGTTGCAGACTCCCGATAATCACCCATGAGATACACCGCATAAGAATACTTGAATGACACATTCTGCATGTCGTCATCCGTCAACTTCATGCGCAACAAACGCTTAAAGAAACGGGCCGCTGTTTCGTATTCACCGATAGAAAAATGAGTCTCAGCGATCTCCAATTGTGCACGATGGGACAGATTCTGGTAGTCATTGATATCGCCATTCGATACGTTGATTGCCACATTGAGCACATTGTAGAACTTGGAAAGTGCCATGGAAGTCGCACCCATCTCGCGGTAGAGACGCCCTAGATTCAAAAACACACGCGGCACTTCCGCATCGTCCGGAAACTCGACTACGAACTTCTCGTAGACTCCGATCTGGCGGGACAGACTTCCTTCGGATCCATAGATCGCTCCCATTGTCAGCAGGATCCGGCGCTTGAAATCCGCTCCCACATCCATATCGACGAATTTCGCCAATTCCTCCACATTTCCGGATGTAATCGCATTCTCAAGCCGCATCCGCAGGCGTTCATCGGTGCTCACGATTGACTGGTCCACCTGCACCTGTAGTGAAACATCCAACGAGATCGGCTCATTGGAAGGCATCAGATCATTGAATGCCTCCATATCCGGAAACGCAAAATCATAAGACTCAGGAGCGGCCAAAGCACCCTCAGCAGCAACCGCGGCGTCCTCGCCCCATGAAGGCGATAGCGCGCATGCTACCATAACAGCTAGACTCGTAATAGGAACACGCAGTTTCATGTACCTTACTCCTGAAAGAAGATATCTCATCATCACTCCTTCAGTAATCGGCAGAAATCACGGCACCTGCCCAACTCTCCCTAATTTTTACGGATTTCAAACCCCGCTTGACTCCCTTCACGAATCATTAACGGAGCTTCCGAACTCGGAAGCACAAAAGGAACATACATGCCGGAATCCGTCTGGTTTTCCCTGATTTCTGTCGAGGGAACCACACGCTCTGGAACCTTGAAGGAATCCAGATCAAACATCCGCATCAACTCAGAATAAGCCGCAGCCTGAGCCGCACGTTCTTCGGCTGTCATGCCATCCGCAGGTTCTTCGGTTACGGTTTCAATCTCAGCCGGTTCAAGATCGGGAACCACTTCAGGTTCAGGCTCGATCACCCGATGGATCATGGCCCAAATCTCCTCAGGGATCTCCGGACGATCCACAACAAGGTCATCTAAGGTTCGCACCTGCATCGCCACTTGTTTTTCGTCCGCAAGATATCCCTTGCGAACCGGAATCATCTTGAGCCACTCGGTCTCATGTATTGGACGATCCCCATCAGCATATGAACTCATCCGGTTACCACGTTGCATGCGATCGACCGCCCACGACTCTTGTCGGGAAAACCCAACCTGGTCACGAGCCCATTCGAAAACTGGCCGAACCCGCTCCTCAGAGGGTTGAGCCGCTGCGCTCTCTATCCATTGTTGACCAATCGAATCGGATTGTTCTGTGACCGCAACGGGTGGACTCTGGCCATTTTCGGAAAAACTCAATTCGGCTTTCGCAGGAAAATCCATGGGTCTTCGTATGTCCTTTGAAAGGACTACCTGAGCCGCAACATTCCCCGTAAGAACAAGTGCCAAGACCCAGCAAACCACCAACGGACATGGGGACCACGCGACAACGGCTGAACAACCAACCCTATCGGGTGGTGCCGGATTATCCTCCAATTTCCTTTCTGGTTTCATGAGCGGATCTGACGGCCCTTCTGGGCCAACAGGAGTTATTATCGACACCTTTCTCAAAACCTTTACCCACAATTCGTCGGATCGCATCGTCAAATATCGCCCTCCCCTCATTCCAACCTATAGGAGCGTCCGTTCTCCTGTTTAGCCTTGCACCCATCGTCACCGCCAAACAGATTCTTGAACCATGTCGGAAAGCGCTGCCAACCGCACCATTGATGAATCGGATCTACACTGGATCATCGCACTTAAACGCGAGATCGCAAAGGTCGTGGTCGGACAGGAGGCTCTGGTCAATCGCCTCATTCTCGGGCTTCTGACTAACGGACATGTCCTGCTGGAAGGGGTTCCAGGTCTCGCAAAGACCCTTACCGTCAAGACTCTGGCATCCTGCATATCGGCGAAGTTCAGCCGCATTCAGTTCACACCTGACCTATTGCCATCAGATGTTGTGGGAACCGTGGTCTACAACCCGCAGAAAGGCGAGTTCTTCCCGAAAAAAGGCCCCGTGTTTGCCAACATTCTGCTCGCGGATGAAATCAACCGTGCTCCAGCCAAAGTCCAAAGCGCCCTCCTCGAGTGCATGCAAGAGCATCAAGTGACATTGGGCGATGCATCCTTCGCCATCGAAGACCCTTTTCTGGTGCTCGCCACCGAAAACCCGATCGATCAAGAGGGCACTTATCCCCTACCGGAGGCCCAAATTGACCGGTTCATGTTCAAGGTCAAAATCGGGTATCCATCGCTTCAGGAAGAAAAAGTCATCATGGACATGATGTCGCGGAATGTCAGGCAGTCCGCGCTCGAAGTCGTCACCGACCCCGCCGGAATCCTCAAAACCCGCGAACGGGTCGACGAAGTCTACATGGATGAGAGGATAAAGGACTACATCCTCTCTCTGGTTCGGGCGACCCGCAATCCCGGCGCGTTTGGACTCGACCTCGATCAGTATATCCAGTTCGGAGCGTCTCCACGGGCCAGCATTTTCATGGCAATGGCCGCAAAAGCACACGCCTTCATCCGCGGTAAAGGCTATGTCACTCCACAGGACGTCAAGGAAATCGGACCCGACATCCTGCGCCACCGCATCGTGCTCAACTACGAAGCGGAGGCAGAGGAGATCTCAACCGAAGAGGTTATAGAAATGGTCTTCCAGAAAGTAGCCATTCCATGATGACTTCCATTCAGAGCAACTCTTCCCGGGATTGTCTCAATTTAACTAACTCTCATTCTGAGTCCAGTGCATGAAGCCTGTTCGGACGCGCATTCCCGAAACAAGGGCACAAATAGGAAGCCGGGTGTTTCACCTTGGAATACTCGTCTTTCTGGGCTTCTCCGGGCTTATCGGTGCGCTATCCTGGCACCAATTGATCAATGCAGAGGCCTATCATCGCAAAGAAGCCGGACAAACCTATCGGAGAATCCTCAAGGAAGGGGCGAGAGGCAGCATATTTGACCGCAACGGAAACCTTCTCGCGGGGAACCAGCCACGGTTCTGGGCAGGCGTGTTCCTGAACGAACTGCGGACCGAATTCAGGAAACGCTACCGCGAGTTTCAGAGGAATCCCGAAGCGCTTCGGGGCGAGGGGGCCGACACTTCACTCACATGGGCCGCCAGATTTTCAGTTCTCAGGGAAAAGAGTGCTTTCCTTTCAAAAATCATCGGACGGGAAATTACCCTCGATGAAGAAGGGATCCGCAACCACTTCGCACGAAGGCTGATTCTTCCGCTCGAGTTATGCACAGATCTCAATCGCGACGAATATGCCAGGCTTGTGGAACAGTTGCCGCCCGAGTCTCCGATCCAGATCTTCAGTGAACCTGTCCGGTTTTACCCCTTTGGAAGTGCGGCCTGCCACTCGATTGGTTACGTTTCTCAGGGCGACATAGAAGAGGTCGATCTTGGAAGTGATGAATACGATGGGATCAGGGCTTTCGGTATCAAACGCCGCACTGGAAAATCAGGCGTGGAACTCAGCATGGACAATCACCTGAGGGGTGGCATCGGGTGGGACATCTGGAGAGTGGATCCTCTCGGTTTTCAATTTGAAAAGGTTTCTTCCAAAGACGCCTCTCAGGGAAACGATCTAAAGACCACCCTGGATATTCATCTCCAAATGTATGGCGAGGCACTCCTGAAAGGGAAAAAGGGGGCGTTAGCAGCCCTGCTTGTTGAAACCGGGGAGGTCATCGCCCTTGTCAGCCAACCGGGATACGACCTCAATGATTTCTCCCCCATGCTGAAACAGTCCACATTCGACGCAATCGATGCGGAGGGAGGATGGTTGCACCGGGCTGTCCAAGGTCTTTATCCGCCCGCATCCACATTCAAAGTGATCACCGCGCTCGCTGCCCTCCAAATACCCGAATACCAGCCCCAGAAAGAAATCTATTGCGGACCATCATTCACCCTCGCCGATCGGCGTTTTCGTGAAAACCGCGCCCAGGGACACGGATATGTAAACCTCACGAAGGGTCTAGCGGTCAGTTCAAACGTATACTTCTACAAGTTGGGATTCGAGACCGGCATTGATCGCATTGCAGCTCAGGCGCGACTTATGGGACTGGGATCGCCTACCGGTATCGAGCTTCCCTACGAGGCCCGCAACTCGATCGTCCCTGATCCGGAATGGAAACGCAGCATCGGTAGAGGCGGCTGGCTGCACGGAGAAACGATCAATGTCGCGATCGGACAGGGAGACCTGACAGTCACACCGCTCCAAATGGCAGCTGTTGCCGCGTCCATTGCCGGAAAACGCAACCGCACCCCACTAACCATTATCCATGGGAATAATCCCCCGATTCAAGCACCCTCTCAGGATGATTCATCCACCCGGCATTTCGAACTCGTCATCGAAGGCATGCGCCGATGCGTCGAGTCGGGCACCGGCTCCGTCATGCGAACCGAAGGAGTCCCGATCGCTGCAAAAACCGGAACTGCTCAGGTCTTCCCCGGTGGGGTCGAAAAGAATCTTGCCTGGGTCATCGCCTTCGCACCGGCTGATAAGCCGACAATTGCGCTCTCTGTCTTGATCGAGGATACCCAATCCGACGACCCGGTCTACGGCGGCAGAACTACCGGTCCCATCGCTAAAGCCTTGATTCTCGAATACCTCAAACGCTTCGCATTAGGCGACACCCAACCACAGTGATTCCGAATGCCATTTCCAATAAAAGAGCAAGGCCAGTGTAGACACTGGCCTTGCTGGCTTAGGAGGGCTATATATTGGGGAAATTGAAAAATTGAATCTAGCTGACTCCTCGTTTTCGATTATTAATAAGTTTATCCTACTGTTTCAGCGACTCATGTAAAGAAAAAATGTTCACGAATCGAGATGCAGTCTGGCATATCCCATGATCCGGTTGCCGATCTGGGTCAGTCCGTTCCGACGGTTCGGAGAAAGATGCTGCGAAATACCCACCTGAGCAAGAAAAGACGGGTCGATCTCCAGTATTTCCGACGGACCATGCCCGCTATACAAACCACACAGAAGAGTCGACAAGCCTTTGGTTATCATGGCGTCCGAGTCGGATTGAAACCGGCACAAACCATCTGCGAAACTCGGATAGAGCCAGAGATTGGAGATACATCCCTCAATCCGGAAAGACTCGGTCTTGTAATCATCCGACAATCCCGGTGCGTTTTTCCCTAAATCGATGATGTAAGCCAAGCGCTCCTGCGGATCCTCTATCAACCCAAGATCCTCCACCAACCGATCCCTCTTTTCCTTAAGCGTCATTTTCAGATGATCCCGTACCTGTTACTAGAATCTCTCACAAACGGGACCCGTCAGTTAAGGTCATTTTTGGCCCGTTCAAACCAACTGATTACCGCCGACAGATAGGATTTGCCGTAGATCTCTTCAAATTTGCGGGTGAAGGGATCTTTCGCATTTTTCAGCACCTTCAGTCGCTCATCAATGAAAGATGGTGTCAGCGATTCACCACACTGGCGGGTAATCATGGACTTCCAGGAGAAATAGTCCCCGGGGATCTGTACGTCGTTTTGGCTCATAGTGTAATCGAAGAACCGGCGGTCATACCGCACGGTCAATATTAACCCAGATGACAAGGCCCGGGACAAGCCTTCTTTGCAGAAATCCTATCCCGGACCTCAAAATCAAGGTCACCTCATCGGATCAATTCTCGTCGTCGGATACCGAATCAGATTCAGGTGCATCGCCTTCAGCTTCAGGAGAAGCACTGGCCTGGTCCTGACCAGCCACCTGGTTCAACTCGGCCATCGCAGCACGGCGACTCAGACGTACCCGTCCTTTTTCATCCACGCTGACGCATTTGATGATCATTTCATCACCGATCTTGCAGACGTCTTCCGTCCGGCGAACCCGGAAATCGGCCAGCTCGGAAATATGAACAAGGCCTTCCTTACCTGGCAGACACTCCACAAACGCTCCGAATTCCTTGATGGAACGGACAATCCCGCGGTAGATCTTGCCGACTTCGATTTCACCGGTGACAAGCTCAACCTCATAGATCGCGCGATCCATCGCCTCCTTGGTGCTGGCGTAGATGCTCACGCGACCAGAGTTATCCTCATCAATCGTGATATCGGTCCCGGTGGTTTCGGTGATCCGGCGGATGTTCTTTCCTCCCGGCCCGATCAATGCGCCGATCTTTTCGGGATCGATCATCATCATGTGAACACGAGGCGCATACTGGTTCACTTCCGAACGCGGAGCCGCAAGTGAGGCTTCCATAATGTCCAGAATCTTGAACCTCGCCTGCGTAGCCTGGGCAACCGCCTCCTTGGCCACATCAAAGGGAAGACCCTGAATCTTCAGGTCCAGCTGGAATCCGGTGACACCATTGCGGGTACCACAGATCTTAAAGTCCATGTCACCGAAATGGTCTTCCGCACCCAGAATGTCGGTCAATACCACATGCTTGAGCAGCTTACCGTCTGAACCATAGTCTGTGATCAGTCCGGCGGAAATCCCCGCGACCGTGTCCGTGATGGGAACACCGGCATCCATGAGGGCGAGACATCCACCGCACACGCTGGCCATGGAAGTGGATCCGTTCGAGCTCATGATTTCCGATACGACACGAATGGCGTATGGGAAAGTCTGCTCATCTGGAATCACCGGTAGAAGCGAACGTTCAGCCAATGCACCATGCCCGATCTCGCGACGACCTGTCATTCCAAACCGTCCGGTTTCACCCACCGAGAATGGAGGGAAGTTGTAGTGAAGGATGAAGCTCTTGGTCTTGGCTCCTCCGGTCAATCCGTCCAGGTCCTGTGCGTCCCGACTGGTTCCGAGAGTGGTGGTCACAAGCGATTGGGTTTCCCCGCGCTGGAATACCGCCGAACCATGATTCCTCGGCAATACATTGGTGTCACACGAAATGGCGCGCAGATCCTTCGGACCACGTCCATCCGCCCGCTTACCACGTTCGAGAATGTTGGTGCGATAGACTTTTTCCTGAAGCACCTCAAAGGCCATCGATACCTGATACTCCTCGAAGCCATCTTCACCGAGCTTCTCCTTGAGCACCTCAACCGCCTTTTCCTTCAGCTCATTCACCGAATTCTCACGGTCCTGCTTCTTGTCCTGGAAAATGGCGTCCACCATTTGGGCTCCGACTGCGGCTTCACAAATCGCAAGCACCTGCTCGTCCACCGTAAAGAGCTTGAATTCCTTCTTGGCCTTTGCACAAAGCGAGGCGAGTTCCTTCTGAGCCTTAATGATCGGCTGGATCGCCTGATGGGCAAATTCCAACGCTTCCACAAAACGGGCTTCCGGAAGCTGCTCCGCGCTCCCTTCGATCATCATCATTTCCCGCTCATTTCCGACATAGATCAAATCGAGCGCCGATTCGAACATCTGCTCGTTCGTCGGATTCACCACAAACTCACCGTTGATTTCTCCGAGGCGAATACACCCGACCGGCCCAGCCCATGGGATATCAGAAATCATCAATGCGGCCGATGCACCGTTCACCACGAGCACATCCGGCTCATTCATCTGATCCGTGGCCAAAAGGTAGCTGATCACCTGGACTTCATTCAAAAAGCCCTTCGGGAAAAGCGGACGCAACGGACGGTCGCAAAGGCGGCACGTCAGGATCTCCTTCTCGGAGGGCTTTCCCTCACGCTTGAAGTATCCACCCGGAA
>JAPXRV010000014.1:0-47974 GCA_033813415.1 Opitutales bacterium
CGAACTGCATCCGCAGCGGAGCAGGATCGAAACCGTTGATGAGCACGAAGGACTCGCCTTGCTTCAGGTTACTCCACTGTTGGAATATGGTGGACAGTTTGGTTTCGCAGGGAAGTTTGGATACATCAAGCTTTGTTGGATTCATATACTTTTTGGAATGGGTTCAGGAGAGTTGGACGGTGCCGCTTGGTTTTGAAAGCGGGATGAGGGTGGGCTCGGATCCAAGAGTGAGCAACATGGTGAAGGAACCGGAGGATGCCTTGACCGCATGCAGATGATCGGGGGGCATGTGAAGGAAGGCGCCCGCCTCGAGTCTGTGCCAGGCGTCTGCGTAGAAGAAATCGCATGACCCATCAATGATGTGAACCAGAGCCCTGCGTCGACTGGTGTGTGGTGTGAGTTCCTGCCCTTCCGCAAAGGTGAACAGGACCACCCGCAGTTCAGGACTCTGAAGGAGGGTCCGGCTGACAATGCCGGCATCGGATGCCTGGATGATTTCACCGACCAGGAGGGATTCAGCTTTTGTCGAGTCTATGAGGGTGTGCTTAGTCATGATGCAAGTCTCGCACATTTTGGAGTGGAGTGTATTGACCCATATCAAGGGAAGAGTGGAATTATTACCTTCTGTATTCCGCGCCAGAGGGTTGAGTTGGTTTATCAGATGAAAATCACCCCTGAATCATTTCCGGAATATTCCCGAAAAGCTCGTTGACCCTCTGTGGATTGGTGAGCTAGGGATGGGAGTATGACAGATTCGTCCATTCAGCATCTGAAGCTTGAGGAATTTCACAAGGCACGTGGGGCCAGGTTTGTTCCATTTGCCGGATGGCATATGCCGGTGCAGTATACGAGCATCATTCAGGAGCACATGACGGTTCGCAAGCGCGCAGGCCTCTTCGACGTTTCTCATATGGGCGAAGTGCGTGTGGCTGGCAAGGATGCGGTTCGATACTTGAATCATTTGCTGACGAACTCGTTTGATTCCTTGCAGGTGGGACGTTCCCGATATGCGTTGATGTGCGCTCCCGATGGTGGGGTCGTGGATGACCTCATTGTATATCGACTGGAAGGAGACGAGTATCTGGTCTGTGTAAATGCGTCCAACCGCATGAAGGACGTGGCCTGGATGCAGGAACACGCGTCCGGATTTGAAGTGGAGGTGGAAGACCAGTCGGATCGCTGGGGCTTGCTCGCGTTGCAGGGGCCGGACAGCGAGGGTTTCCTTCAAGGGATTGTGCAGGCTCCGCTCACCGGGCTGAAGCGGTTTGCACACCTCCGCGCGTCGCTCGCCGGCGTGGAGTGTATCATCTCCCGAACCGGCTACACAGGTGGGGATGGGTTTGAGGTCTATTTCGACGCTTCGGCCGGACTGGACGTGATCTGTGCAATTGATGCCCGTGCCGAGGTTTTGACCATTCCGGATTTCTACTGTGGGCTGGGTTGCAGGGATAGTCTGAGGCTGGAAGGCGGGCTTCCTTTGTATGGGCACGAGATCAGCGAAACGATTGATCCGATAACCGCAGGTTTGGATTGGGCGGTAAAATTCAACAAGCCGTCCGGCTTTATCGGTTCAGAAGCATTGACAGAGCGGAAAAAGGCAGGGCTAAGTGAGCGGGTTGTCTACTACACGCTGGATGATCGCCGGATCGCCCGTGAAGGAGATCGGGTGTTCCAAGGTGAAAACGAAGTGGGGCGGGTCCTGGCGGGTAGCTATTCACCGGTTTCCAACAAGGCGATTGGATCCGCGTTGGTCGGGGTGGACGCGCTCCGTACAGGAACCCTTCATGTAAACCTTCGAGGCAATCCGGTGCGGCTTGTTCCGACCAATCTATTGTAGTCCAGGTCGAATGGGGCGGTCCGGTTGTGCCGCCCTGCAGATTTCCGATCCCTTCTATTCGGATCCGTTAACGACTTCGACCTCGACGCTTGTCTGTGCGTCTTGATAGCGCATGAAACGCTCGAATCCGGAGTCGCCGAGATGGCGTTTGAGGATTGCGGGATCTGTCAGTGTAAGATCCACCAGAATCAGACCGTCAATGACGTTGCTGAATCCGGGATCGCGGTTGAAGCTCAGCATGACCCCATTGAGTTTGAGGTAATGCTTCAGCAAGATGGGGATTCCTTTCCGGTCCGACTCGATCTCAGAAATCAGTGCGGAAATATCGTTGATGTCTTTAGGACTGTCTCTCTCCGATTCGGCGAACAAATGCTTCAGCCTGCGGGAGCGGTGGGGTTTTCGGGCCTTCACCATTTTTGAAAACTCGGGATGCAGGTTGTTGTCCTTCAGGAACTGAACAATCAGATCCTTGGAAAGGGCGTTGTACTCTGCGGTAATGCTGACGGGTCCGAAAAGGTAGGAGTATCTCGGGTTACGGGCCACATATTCTCCGATGCCCCGCCATATGAGACTCAGTGATGCATGTTTGCGTTGGTATTCGGAACGGATGAATGACCGGCCGAGCTCAATCGCGGGGTTGAGCTCCTCAAGTAGCTCCGGTTTGAGTTTGAAAAGAGTGGTAGTGTAGAGCCCGTGTTTGCCATGTTCCCTGAGGATCTCGTCGGTCAGGCCCATCCGGTAGGCACCCATTACCTCACGGGATTCATGGTTCCACATGAAAATGTGATAATAGTGATCATCAAAGTTGTCCAGATCGCAAGAACTACCGGTTCCTTCTCCGACCTCCCGGAACGTGATTTCGCGCAGCCTCCCGATCTCGCGCATGATGTTCGGGATCTGGGTGCGCTTGGCCAGATAGACGCTGAAGCTTCCGTGTTGCGCCAGTTCCGCATTCGGCCCCAATGCCTTCAAGTCCTGTTCGAGTTTTTCAACAGGGACAGCATCAATGATGGGCTTATACGCGGGCTTGGGTAAGCGGATGCGCTTCGGGAAGCGCTTGATCTTGCGAATGTCGGGATCCGGGCGGTTCTTCAGAATGTAGGTGTGCAGCCTGAGAAACTGGGTGAGTTCCTCATCGGTTTCATAGCGTTGGATTTTGCTGCTGGAGATGGGGCTGCCAATCTTGACTGCGATCTGTGCATTCTTTTTGTGAATCATTTCTCTCGCGAGCATGACGGTTCGCATCCTGGGATGCAGCATACCCATGGTTTGAAAGAGTATGGAATTGCGCCCGGGAAAATACATCGGAAGCACGGTTGCTCCTGAGCTGCGAATGATGCTGGCAATGTGGGTTTTCCACGCCGGGTCCACAACCCTCATGCGGTCGAACATGAAGTGGGATACCTCGCCGGATGGAAAGGTTCCCACGCAACCGTCGCTGTTGAGCCATCTCAGGGTTTGCTTGATCGAATGGAGGTTCCCTTTGGTGGCTTCTTTCCCTCCGAATACATTGACCGGAAACACGTAGTCTCCCATGTTTCGCACCCGCAACAACATCTCGTTCACAAGCATGCGGGAATCCGGTCTAGCCTGAGTGAGGATGGCACCCATGATCAAGCCATCAATGGCTCCGTACGCATGATTCGCCAAAACAAAAAGCGGA
The DNA here is from genome assembly GCA_033813415.1 of Opitutales bacterium. GTDB lineage: Bacteria > Verrucomicrobiota > Verrucomicrobiia > Opitutales > JAFGAQ01 > JAFGAQ01. The sequence goes on from JAPXRV010000014.1 coordinate 3,501, forward strand.
CCGGTTTTCGGGATGCGCTCGAGATCCTCCTCCGATACTTCGTATTCGACGCCCAGTTCACGCAAGCATGCAACCCAGAGATTGGTCTCCGCACCTTCCGGCGCATCCATCCTTGCGCAGATTCTGGTGTAAATATCGTTAAGTGCTTCAATCTTCATCCACGACTTGAAGCAGGGAAGCATGGGTTTCAGCCAGGGTTTCCATTTGGGGCTGGCATCGACAGCAGCATCGAGGTCGACAAGCTTGGGTGTGGTCATGAACCGGGATCAGATTAAATAGACTGGGTGCGGGAATAGAGCGCCTGGGATTTTTTTTGTAGGCAACCGTAGCATTTTATCGCACCATAGGGAAGCAAGATCGCAATTCATGGCAAGTGAAACCGATGCAAACTTCTTTTCTGATCCATACTCCGCAGCGGATAAGGTGATGCGGGTCGCCTCTGAGCGGCTGGAGCCGGCGGCATCGAAGGCTGTGTTGGATGCGTGGCGTTCGGGAGGAGAAGTCGGACTGGCATGCTCGGGTGGTTTGGATTCCGTTTTCCTGCTCTGTCTGATGGCTGCATGGTCGAGGCAGAACGGAGGACGGCTGTCTGTGTTGCATTTCAATCATGGAACCCGCGGGAGTCTCTCGGATGGGGATGAGGTGTTTGTCGAAAGGTTGGCGATGGCCTTTGGGATGCCTTTCATGGTGGATCGAATGAACGCTAGTGGGGTTGAGTATCCCCGGTGTTTCAGCGAGGATCGTTTGCGCCGGCATCGTTTGGATTCCTTGCACAGGATGCTGGAGGCCCGCGGTGCGAGAATACTGCTGACCGCCCATCATGGGGACGATCGGATCGAATCATTTATGATGCGGCTTTCGATGGGCGCTCCGCCTGAGTCTCTCTCGGTGCCGAAGGCGGTGCATGTCATGTCCAATGGATGCACGCATGTGCGTCTGTTGCTGCGTTTGAGCAAAGTGGAGCTTCGCAGGTGGATGATGGAGGCCGGCATCCCTTGGAGAGAGGATGCGAGCAATGCCTCCGATGCCTACTATCGGAACCGTGTTCGAAATCAGCTTCTTCCACTCTGGCGAGGTGCGTGTCCGTATGAACTCGATTCGAATCTTGCCCGATCGCTTCAGGAGATTGGCGAAGACAGCCTTTGGATGGAACAGCAGGCGGACCGCTTGTGGAATAGCGTTAGTGTTTCGGATGGGCAACTCGATGCTTCTGTATTGGAAGGTGTTCCCCGTCCGATCATGAGACGTGTGCTGGCGAGATGGATTCCGGACTTTCCTCATCGCCATCGCACGATTCTGTTGGATGCGATCGAACAGCATCGTGACCTTCATCTGCCGCTATCAGGTGGGAGAGTGCTTGAGCTCCGGAAGGGTGTGATTTCGATCCGGGCCAATTCGAATGCGGGCGTAGTGGACGCATCCCCGAATCCGGTTTGGGGATACTCGATGGCTCCCGGATTCGGGATGGTGGTCTTTCCGGATGGTCGATGGCTTCGATGTGAGGCAATGGAGGCGGAGGCGGAAGAATTGGACAGAATCCGGTCCGGGAATTATGCGTGTGCGGACACGGTGTTCCTCGACATGGACACTTTGGAAATGGATGGTGGTTTGTATGTTTCTGTCTGGCGTCCGGGCGACGGATACCGTCCGCTGGGAGCTCCGGGGTGGAAGAAGCTACAGGATCAATTTGTGGACCGTAAGGTCCCGCCTGCCATGAAGCGGAGTCTACCGGTTCTTCGTCTCGGCTCATCCCACGCCATCCTATGGGTTCCAGGGCTCCCTCCCTGTGAATCCGGCCGGATAACCGGACACACGAAAACCCTTCTTAAGTTGACTTACACTTGATATTCCGGTTCTTTTGCCCCTTTTGACTGATACTGAATGAACAAACGTTTGCGCAACGACATGGAATCCAACAACAGAAATCGCAGCCCCAATGACCGGTTCATGGAACCAAAGGTGCTCATTATCTGGATGGTGCTTGTTACCGCTATTCTTGCATTCGCGACCCTGGGAAACTCCCAGCGGAACAAGGTTGCCGAGCTCAGCGTGAAGGAGGTCGTGACGGCTGTCCGCAAAGGCGAGATCTCCGGTGGATCGATGGTAAGCGATTATCGCGGAGGGGAAGGCTGGTATAAGATACAGGGTGAATTCCGTCAGGCTCCCGTCGTAGAGGGGGAAAACGCTTCCAAAGGCGGGGTGATGCGTTTTGTTGCCGAGGGTCGTCTCACCCAGGAGGATTTTGTTATCATCCGGGATGCGTTCAAAGAGAAGCGTGCCAGCAACTGGGCGTCTGAACTATTGGGAAGCCTGCTCCCGATTCTCTTCATCGTGGGACTCCTCTATTTCATCTTCACCCGTCAGTTGAGAAGCGCGGGTCGTGGCGCAATGAACTTTGGCAAGAGCAAGGCGAAGATGCTGACCCGTGACCGCGAGAAGATCACCTTCAAGGATGTGGCCGGATGCGATGAAGCAAAGGAGGAGGTGCGCGAGATCGTGGAGTTTCTGCGTGAGCCGAAGAAGTTTCAGCGCATTGGTGGGCGGATCCCCAAGGGCGTTCTGATGGTGGGCCCTCCGGGGACGGGAAAAACCCTTTTGGCAAAGGCTGTGGCAGGTGAGGCGGATGTGCCGTTTTTCACCATTTCGGGTTCCGACTTCGTGGAGATGTTTGTCGGTGTCGGTGCAGCCCGCGTCAGGGACATGTTCGAACAGGGTCGCAAGAATGCCCCTTGCCTGATTTTCATTGATGAAATTGATGCAGTTGGCCGCCAGCGTGGTGCCGGACTGGGTGGAGGAAACGACGAACGCGAGCAGACCTTGAATTCGCTGTTGGTCGAAATGGATGGTTTTGACGGACACGAAGGTGTGATCATTATCGCCGCTACCAATCGTCCGGATGTGCTCGACAGTGCATTGCTCAGGCCAGGTCGTTTTGACCGTGAGGTCGTGATCGATTTGCCTGACTTGAACGGACGCTATGAAATCCTGAAGGTCCATGCCAAGAAGATCAAGCTGAGCAGCAAAGTGGATCTATCGATCACGGCCCGCAACACTCCCGGTTTCTCCGGAGCTGATTTGGCGAATTTGCTCAACGAAGCCGCGCTGATCGCCGCCCGATACGGCAAGAACGAGGTTGAGACGTCCGAGATGGATGAAGCCCGCGAGAAGATTGCCTATGGGCGGGAGCGTCGGCGTCTCATGGATGATGAGGACAAGAAGATTGTAGCCTACCATGAAGCCGGACATGCCATTGTTCAGGCCGTCATTGATGATGGCACGCTTCCGGTTCATAAGGTGACGATTATTCCGAGAGGGCAGAGTCTGGGCAGCACCATGATGTCGCCGAGCAAGGATATTCTCAACCAGTCCAAGCGTCGCTTGATCAACCAGATTTGTTGCTCGATGGGCGGACGTGTGGCCGAAGAGATTGTCATCGGCGATATCACCACCGGTGCATCCGGAGACATCAAGATGGCCACCAAAATTGCCCGCAAGATGGTCTGTGACTGGGGCATGAGCCCGATGGGGCCGGTGGCTTTCGGCGAGAATCAGGATCACATCTTCCTTGGCAAAGAAATCGCCCGGGATCAGAACTACAGTGAAAAGACCGCTCAACTCATCGACGCTGAGATCCGGCAATTGATTGAAGGGCAGTATCAGCGGGCCAGGGATGTTTTGCTCGATAAGCGTTCGGCGTTGGATCTGTTGGCTGAGTCTTTGCTGAAGCATGAGACCCTTGATGGGATTCATGTGAAGGAAATTCTTGAACACGGCGAAATCCGGTCTCCGATTCATGTGCGGCCTCCCTCTCCAAATCCATCTGACGATGAAGAGGATGGGGAACCTAAAAAGGCTGCCGGCAAAGAGGACAAAGGTGAAGTGGGACCCGAAGCTGCGGCTCCTGCGGGAGCACCTGCCTGAGTGGTTGGGGTGTCGCAGATTCACTGAGTTTTCCATTCGCTGACAATCCTTTCATCTTATCCCTATGGCCACAGTTGCTTTGGTATCCCTTGGTTGCGCCAAGAATCTGATCGATTCGGAGATCATGATCGGTCATCTGCAGAAAGCAGGCGTGACCCTGACTCCGCACCCTGAATTGGCGGATGCCGTGATCATCAACACATGTTCATTCATCGACAATGCCAAGAAGGAAAGCATCGAAGCGGTGTTCGAGGTGATCGAGCAGCGGATGGAGGATCCGACCCGGAAACGGCAGAAGTTGATAGTGGCGGGATGTTTGTCCCAGCGATTTGCCAAAGATCTGCCCCGCCTGATGCCAGAGGTGGATGCATTCGTCGGTTTGGATCAGATCACCCGTATCCCTCAGATCCTTGTTGATGTACTGGAGTTGAAGGATGGGGAAGCCGGGAATCGCGACTACGTGAGCCGGGCTCCGAAATACATCCCGGACTACGATACGCCGCGGTATCGCCTGACCCCCAGGCACACGGCTTACATCAAGATTGCGGAAGGATGCAACCATCCGTGTTCGTTCTGCATCATTCCCCAGATTCGTGGGCACCATCGGAGTCGCACGCTCGCATCGGTGGTGAATGAGGCCCGCATTCTGATCCGGGAAGGGGTTCGTGAGATCAATCTCATTTCTCAGGATACCACCTATTTCGGGATGGATCGCTGGGAGGCGGCGAGAGCCAAGCCGAACAGTCCGGTGGATTCTTCCAAGGGAGAATCCATAGCGGATCTGTTACGCACGCTGAATGCGCTCGAAGGAGATTTTTGGGTGCGGCTGCTATACACCCATCCCGCACATTGGAGCGATGAATTGATCCAAACCATTGCGGAGTGCGACAAGGTGGTGAAATACGTGGATATCCCGCTGCAGCATATTTCCGACCCCATGCTTGCCAAGATGCGTCGCGAAACGGACCGTGCCCACATCGAGAACCTGTTGTCCCGTATGAGGCGCGGTATCCCGGGCCTTGCGATCCGGACAGCTTTTATCGTTGGATTTCCGGGGGAAACACAGGAGGATTTCGATCAGCTCATGGCGTTCATAGAGTCCAGCCGGTTTGAGCGGATGGGTGTGTTCCAGTATTCCCGTGAGGAAGGCACCAATGCATACCGCCTTGAATCGCAGGTTCACCCGATGCGCCGGAAAAGCCGTTGGAACCGGGCCATGGAGCTGCAAAGCAAGATCAACGCCGGGATCAGTGCCGCCCAAGTCGGCAAAACGATACGTGTTATCGTGGACTCGCCTGGAAAAGCCCGTTCATGGATGGATGCTCCTGAGGTGGATGGCGTGGTGCACGTGGATCCTTCTCTGGCGGTCGGATCGTTTGTTGATGTGCTGATTCAGGAAGCCCGGGGCTATGATTTGATCGCAACCGGAGCTCAGGTCGAATCAGACTAAAGAAATATGCACGCAATTAGCGGTTGACGAGGACTTATTCGTTGCCTTTTGCTCAATGGGTGCCTAATTAGGTGACCCGCTGTAAATGGTTCGCCATTTTCTTGTGGCATCCGTGAAATTTGAGCCCAGATGATAGCCTGACCACCCTATGGAAAATAATAGACCCGTCATTTTCAATAACACTGTATTGCGCGATGGACACCAGTCTCTTGCAGCTACAAGAATGTCGACCCAGCAGATGCTGCCTGTGTGTGGACTGCTGGATGAATGGGGCTTCGGTGCTCTTGAGACCTGGGGCGGCGCCACGATTGACGCTGGCCTGCGTTTCTTGAAAGAATGGCCCTTTGATCGCTTGGACGCCATGGAAAAGGCGTGTCCGAAGTCAAAGCAGATGATGCTGTTACGTGGGCAGAATATTGTGGCCTATGCCCATCTCCCGGATGATGTGGTGGAGTCTTTTGTCCGTTGCTCGGCCAAGCACGGAATGGATATTTTCCGCATATTTGACGCTTTGAACGACCCGCGCAACATGCGTTGCGCGATTGAGTCTGCGAAGAAGGTTGGGGCCGAAGCGCACGGGGTGATTTGCTACACCACGAGTCCGGTTCACTCCATTGAAGGCTTTGTGAAGCTTGGATGTGAGCTTGAGGAAATTGGCGCGGACGCGATCGTCATCAAGGACATGGCCGGTCTGATTCCTCCCCAGAAGGCTTATAATCTGGTGAAGGGGCTTAAGCAGAATGTGAAGGTTCCGGTTTGGATCCACACCCATGAGACCGCGGGTCTCGGCGGCGCGACCTATTATGCTGCAGTTGAAGCAGGTGTGGATGCAATTGACTGTTCGGTGGTTCCTTTTGCAAACGGAACGGCACAGCCCGACACGATCCGGATGCTTTCATTGTTGGAGGATCATCCGCGTTGCCCCAAGGTGACGTCCCGCCAGCGGGAGATCCTGGCTGAAGTTCGCAACCATCTTGAAAAGGTATATGGCGAACTCTCCAAGTTCACCTCTCACATCAATGAGGTGGTGGACAGTGATGCGCTGAATTATCAGGTTCCGGGCGGGATGCTGTCCAATTTCCGCAACCAGCTCAAGGAATACAAGATGGAGGACAAGTTCAACGAGGTGTTTGCGGAGGTTCCAGTGGTTCGCGAAGCGCTCGGATGGATTCCGCTTGTGACACCCACTTCCCAGATCGTCGGAAATCAGGCGTTCTTCAATGTGAAGATGGGTCGCTGGAAACAGCTCAGCAAAGAAACCCTCGATGTTGCCTTGGGATACTACGGAACTACTCCCGCCCCGGTGAATCCGGAATTGCGCGCGCTCGCTGCAAAACAGGCGAACCTTGAGCCCATTACCTGTCGTCCCGTCGACTCGCCCGCCGTCAAGCGGAAGGGTATGGAGGACTTGCGCAAGGAACTCCTGGCTAAGGGATACCCAACAGACGACGAGCATTGCGTTATTTGGGCTATGTTCCCGCAGCAGGTGGATGAGTATTACAAGGCGAAGAATGCGCCTCCTCCGCCACCGCCTCCGGCAGCGACTTTGCCTGCTCCCTCGGAATCCAGTCAACCGGCAGCAGCTTATGCTTTCACAGGCAAAGCTCACATGCGTTTGTCGGTGAATGGGCGGCAGCACGAGGTGATGGTTGAAGAAGCCTGAGACCCTCTTTTGAATGGATACCGGTCGGGCGTGGTTCTATTCCGCGCCTGATCGGTGCATTTGGGTGATTTGAAACACTAGAACAGGTTACGCGATGTCGATTGTCACCAAGAAGGGAGATGGCGGCCAAACAGCACTGCGTATGGGCCGAAAGACCTCCAAAGCCGCAATGAGAGTCGAGGCTTATGGAACGGTTGACGAACTGTCGGCTGCCTTGGGCGTGGCGCGTTCGTTCCTCAGTCAGGATTTGCGTTTCGGGGATTTCGCATCCCGTATTCTTACCGTTCAAAATCAGTTGCTCTCGGTTGGTGCGGATTTGGCCACCCGGCCTGAAGATGCACAAGCTCCCGGTGGCGGGATCAAGCATTTCTATGAGGACTCCTTTCTCACATGGTTGGAGGATCAGGTTCCTGGTTTGGAGTCGGGTCTCAGAATGGATCGATTCGTTCTCCCCGGTGAGAATCCGGCCTCTGCTCACCTGCATTTTGCCCGAACGGTTTGCCGTAGAGCTGAGCGCAGCGTGATCCGCTTACGTGAGGAAGGTGGAGAGCCGATTATTCCGGATATGCTTCCATACCTCAACCGTCTGTCCGATTACCTATGGTTGATGGCGGAAAAGTGTGCGCTTTTGACAGCTGAACACTCTCCTGAGTGAGGAATTGCTCCTGATTATCCCTGTTGATCCGGCGCAGGATTCATTTAGGGCTGCTCTTTTATAATCTGTTTCAGGTTAAGGGATAGCGAAAACATCCGATATTGAATCCGTTCGGATGAGTGAGCGATTCCTCGTCTACTCCCGATTCGTTTCAATGGATCAAGTTGATTCCAGAGTATGGTGGGTCTTGAAAGTCGGGCAGGGTGCTCGTTGTTATCTTTCCTCATTGCTCGGTTTAGTGTTATTGGCAGGCGTGGCCGGTCCGTCCTATCTGTGCTTTTCTGAGGATCGCGATTCTGGTAGCAGGGTACGTGTGGGATTTCTTGCCCATAGAGGTAAAGCCTTGTGCCGGGATCAGTGGTCGGCCCACATGGAGTACCTTTCCGGAGCGGTCAAAGGGTATACTTTCGAGATGATTCCTCTCGATTTCGGTGAAGTTGAGTCTTCTGTCAGGAAGATGGAGCTCGATTTCCTGCTCACCAATCCGGCTCAGCATGCTTATCTTGATGCCGAGTACGGTTTGTGTGCAGTAGCCACGCTCAAGGAGGCAGTAGGGGGAGTTCCGACCCCCTTGTTCAGCGGAGTGTTTATTGCAAAACGGGGATTTGCACCGGACGGTGATCTCGCGCACCTCAAGGGGGCCCGCCTCGCTTTTGTTCATTCCCTTTCTTTTGGCGGATATTTTGCTGGATTGTGTGAATTGAAAAAGTCCGGTTTCGACCCTGGTCGCGATGCGGCAGGAGTCGTTTTTGCGGGCACTCATGATGCTGTGGTTGAAATGGTGCTTCAGGGAGAAGTGGATGTGGGATTGGTTCGGGCCAACACGGTGGAGCGCATGATACGGGAAGGTCGGCTGGATGGGGAAGGGCTCATGTTCGTCGGGCTGAAAAGCAATAATCCGGAATATTCGGTGCCCCATTCCACCGATGTGTATCCGAATTGGCCGTTTTCGGCATTGGCTCATGTTCCGGCGGATTTGCGCTGGAGTGTAGCCCAGGCTTTGATTGGCATGACGGGTGACGATTCAGCCGCCAGAACCGCATCGGCCGGGGGATGGTCGTATCCACTCAGCTATGCCAGTGTGCGCGAATGCTTGGGATTTCTCGAGGTGGATCCTTTTGGTAGGCAAGAGGATTCGGGGTGGAGGATCACCCTCGGCAAATACTGGGAGTGGATTCTTTTGTGGATCGTTGTTTTTGTGGCTATTGCTGTGTTGTATATCCGGGCAGCGAAGTTGCAGCAACATTACCGTAATATGGCGCGTGCCCTGCAATATAATCAGGACAGGATTGCCGGGATGTCCGCTCATAGCCGGACGTTCTGGTGGGAAATTGATTTGAAGGGCGTATACACGTCATTGAGTCCTGTGGTGGAGACTGTATTGGGCTACACAGCCGAGGATTTGATCGGAAAGTGGACATTCTATGATCTGCATCCTGAGGAGGGCAGGGACGCGTTCAGAGAGCAGTCATTCCATTCGCTCCAGGGCGGATCTGCGTTTACGGGCGTATTGAATCCAGCTGTGGCAAAGGATGGAAGACTGGTGTGGCTATCCACAAGTGCATCCCCAGTGCGGGATGTCCGTGGTAATTGCATCGGTTATCAGGGAATGGATACTGACATCACTGAGCAGATTCTCTCGAAGATGGCGGTTGAGGAAAGCGAGAAGAACTTCAGGACCTTCTTTGATACTTTGGATGACATCATTGTTGTCGCCACTGAGGAAGGGCGACTCCTATACGCTAATCAGTCCCTGCACACGAAGCTTCAATACTCAGAGGGCGATTTGCGGCAGATGCATATTCTGGATTTGCATACGAAAGTGGACCACCCGGAGGCCCAATCCATCCTCTCCGACATGTTCAAAGGGCTCAGGAGCGCATGCCCACTTTCGCTCCAACGCAAGGATGGTTCATTAATGCCTGCGGAGACACGGGTGTGGTTTGGCAGGTGGAACGGCGCACCTTGTGTGTTCGGCCTCAGCAAGGATCTTACTGCAGAACAGGAGGCCCAACAGCGTTTTGAAAGGGTTTTCCGCAATAACCCGGCTCTCATGGCAATGTCTTCGGTGTCGGATCGCCGCTTTCTCGATGTCAATGACGCTTTCCTAAGGACGCTTGGCTTTGAGCGGGAAGAGGTCATCGGAAAATCCAGCCGCGAGTTGGGTCTCTTTGAGGAGGATGAACAGCTGGAATCTCTCGTCCATCGTCTCAGGAGTGAAAAGCGGGTGATCAATCAGGAGATGCGCGTGAGGAACAAGAGCGGGCAATCCCTGGATGGCCTGTTTTCCGGCGAGACCATAACCACTCAGGGTAAGCAGACGTTTCTGACGGTGATGATTGATATCACGGATCAGAAGAGGGTGGAGCGGGAGCTTCAGGCAAAAACAGACGAACTCGATCGATACTTCACCTCCAGTCTCGATCTCTTGTGTATTGCGAACACCAAAGGCGAGTTTTTGCGGCTGAATCCAGAATGGGAAAGAGTGTTAGGCTATCGGGTTGCGGACTTGATGGGGCAGTCTTTTCTTCAGTTTGTCCATCCGGATGACATGGACGCCACCCTCCATGCGATATCGGAACTCAGTGATCAAAGGGAAGTTACCAGTTTCGAGAACCGCTATAGAGGGAAGGATGGATCCTATCGGTGGATTGAGTGGCGATCACGTCCAGATGGTGAAACAATTTATGCGGTCGCGAGGGATGTGACTGAGCGTAAGCGTATTGAAGACCAGTTGAGGGATGAACGCACCAGGCTCGAGAACATCATTTTAGGCACCCATTGCGGCACGTGGGAGTGGAACGTCCAGACGGGTGAGACGGTTTTTGATGAGATGTGGGCGGAAATCTGCGGCTATTCTCTATCCGAGATTCAGCCTGTGTCGATTGGAACATGGAAGTGCCTCCTGCATCCGGATGACACTAGAGTATCCGAGGATGCCCTGAATCGACACTTCTCAGGTGAGACACCTTACTATCAGTGTGAAGTGAGGATGCATCACAAGTCCGGTGGATGGGTGTGGGTGCAGGATCGCGGGGTGGTGAAGACCCGGGACGATAAGGGAAGACCTCTGTTGATGTACGGAACGCATATTGATATCTCCGATCAGAAGAAAGCCGAGATGGAGCTGATCGAAATCAATAAGCGGTTGAAGGATGCAACCATTCAGGCTCAGAAGCTGGCTGAGGCAGCTGAGCAGGCGAGTATCGCCAAAAGTCAATTCCTGGCAAACATGAGCCATGAGATCAGAACTCCCATGAATGGGGTTATCGGGATGGCAGGTTTGCTTTTGGACACAGGTCTGTCGGAGGAGCAGCGGCGGTATGCTGATCGGATCAAGACAAGCGGAGAGATTCTCTTGGATCTGATCAACGATATTCTCGATCTTTCCAAGATTGAGGCGGGAAGGATGGAGTTGGAGGACGCGGACTTTGATCTCTTGCATTTGCTCGATGATGTGGCTTTTCAGTTCCACATGCGTTGCGAGGAAAAGGGACTGCAATGGGTGCTCGACGTATCCGGGGACGTGCCCCGTTTCGTCAAATCTGATCCCGGTCGTCTGAGGCAGATCCTTGTGAATCTACTGGGTAATGCAGTGAAGTTCACCCGGGAGGGAAGCGTCAGTCTAACCGTGAACTCCAAGGGAAGGGATGCCTCTGGAAAGGACCGGCTTGAGTTTGAGGTGAAGGACACCGGAATAGGAATACCGGAGGACAAACAGCGGATTCTTTTCGAGAAATTCACCCAGGCGGATGCATCCACGGCAAGGACTTTTGGCGGAAGTGGTCTTGGTTTGGCAATAAGCCGTCAACTGTCGCGGTTGATGGGTGGATCGATAACCATGTCCAGTGAGTATGGGATTGGTTCGGTGTTCAGCGTTGAGCTGCCTTTCGCGCAGGGAGATGCCACATTGAAGCATTCATCTGGCGGGACTTCGACCCGCATGCGATTCGCGCCGGCGCGGGACTTGAATCAATTGTTTGCCGGCCGCAGCGTAAAAATTCTGCTCGTCGAGGACAATCCCACTAATCAGGAGGTCGCCTCCGGACTTCTTTCCAAGATGGGTTTGGATCATGATTGCGCAGGCAGTGGTTACCAGTGTTTGGAGATGCTTTCCGGGGAAAAGTATGATTTGGTGTTACTGGATGTGCAGATGCCCGGAATGGACGGATACGAGACGGTGCGTAGGATTCGCCTGTTATCCGGAAATGGCAGTTCTCCGCGGGTTCCGGTTGTAGCGTTAACGGCCCATGCAATGGCCGGCGATCGTGAGACTTGCTTAGCCGCTGGGATGGATGACTATCTTGCAAAGCCGATTTCCGGGCAGTTGTTGGCGGATGTATTGGAACGGTGGCTGGACGCGCGGGCCTCTCATCCAAAGCCGGAAATGATGGTTGAAACCCCGGACTCTGCTCAGGATAGCTCGGTGTTTGATGAGGATGCCATGCTCGATAATCTTATGAATGACAGGGACTTGGCATCCCGTGTGGCGGGTCGTTTTTTGAATGATCTGGATGGGCAGCTGAAGGCTTTGCGGGATTCCTTTTCCAGACATGATCTTGAAGCGGTCAAGGATGTGGCGCATTCCTTGAAAGGGGGTGCCGCATATTTGGGTGCTTCCTTGATGCGGCAAGCTTCGGAAACGTTGGAAATGAGTATCCGGGAGGGCGTAGTTGATCCGCTGGATCGTTTGGTCAACTCCGTTGAGGTCGAGGGTGGTCGGCTTAAGCAGGCTCTCGAATTGGCTGGATTCACCGCATCCTCAGCGTAGTCTGTGCTATCCACAGAGTCATTTCTTAAACCGACGAAGGCGGACCCGGTGGATCGTTGGCCGGATGGACATCACAGGATTGAGTCAGTGTCCTCTCTCGCGGTGTCCGCGCTGAGCATGTATTTCTTCGGACATATCGACCCTTCTGAATTGGTAGAGTGGGGTTGATAATGTCAGGTGGGTGAGGATCTCAAGGGAGGGTGAATCCTGCTGAGTGAACCAGCCAATGTTCGAGGGACTGCAAGATGTCTCTTATCCCCGAATCTTTGTCGGTTCCGGAGAGAGGAGAGAAAATGGCGACCCCAGCTGTTTGGCGCATGCTTGCGCTAAGGCTATCAAACCACTCTTGCCGCACTGGAAATCCTTCGGATGATGCCAATAGGTAGAGGCTCTTCAGGAGTATAACCGTCGGGTCTCCGTCTTTCTCCCATCCGTCGAAGCATCTGTTGATGAGATCAAAAAGATCCCGGGTAATCTCCATGTGCCGGGTATTCATAATCAGAATCTGACTGAAGCGGCATGCGGTTTCAAATCTGGTCAAACCCGAGGCGATCCGGGTGCGGACAACCAATGGTTCGAACCCCGTTACAAAAGCGATTTGCTCCGGGTTTTTCCGGTCGATGGTGGCCGTCCCCGTTTGAAACAGATCGGGAGTTCCAGTGGACTTGCGTGATGACCTCCGCATGAGTGCGGTGAGTAGTCCATGTTCCGAGGTGTAGAGGTTGAGCTTGATGAATGACTCTCCATGGAGATCCTTCGATAAGATGATCGCCGGGCTTTCAGATTTCATATCATCTTTCCAATTCGAGAGCTCCGGGTATCCGGGAGAAGGAGAGATCCCGGATTATGACCGAACGGGCTTATCTTTCATCGCGAAGTGAGGGATGAGTCCTTTTGAACGAAGGTGTTCCATGGTCGACTGTTCGCCCCGCCGCATCGCTGCAATGTCCTTCGCGGAGTGGTCGTCAAAACCTGCGAGATGGAGACATCCGTGCACAAGGTAGAGGGTCAGCTCATCCGAAAAGGATGTCTGGTGTTTGCGACAGGCAGACCATGCACGTGAGACCGAGACGCAGATTTCGCCAGCAAAATCCTCCTCATGGTCGCCCGGAAACGTGATGACATCGGTCGGGCTGGGGTCATCGAGGAACTGTCCGTGAATGCGTGAAAGCTGGGGACCGGTCAGAAGTGCGATCGAAAGCATACCCGGAGGCATCGATTTTCCCAAGTGTTTCCTGATCGCAGCAACCGAGCCGAGCAGTTCACCTTCGCTCCATACGAGACGGCGATGGGAACAGGAGATTTCGATGGATTGCTCAGGATGCATTGGTGGGAGAAGCAGCAGCTGATCCGGCATCGTTCTCGTCGATGAGGATCTTTCCGGTGGAAGGCGTCGCCGGAGCGGATTCAACCGTCGCGGGCTGAGCGCTTCCATCCTTGGCTTGTTGTTCTGCCTTGTTCGGATCCTGAGGATACTCGATCCGGGAGTGCAGGACGTTGAGGACACTCTTCACAAAACTCGACCTGAGTTGTGCAACCTCTTGGAACGAAAGCGGACACTCATCCAGTTGCCCATCCTTAATTGCGGTGTCGATGAGCGAGTCGATCAGATCCTCAACGCTCTGATGGGTCACCTTTTTCAGGCTCCTGCTGGCTGCTTCGACGCTGTCGGCAAGGAAGATGATGGCGCTTTCCTTGAATTGAGGACGAGGGCCATCATAACGGTAGTTGCTCTGGTCGATCGGAGTTGCATCGGCATTGTTTGTGTCTGCCTGCTTTTTGCCTTCCTTGACCGCCTGATAATAGAAATAGCGGATGAGGGAGGTCCCATGATGTTGCCGGATGACATCGATGATGATCGATGGGAGCGAATAGGCACGGGCAATGTCGACGCCGATTTTGACGTGGTTCTTGATGATGAGCGCGCTCATCGATGGGCGCATGCTGTCGTGCGGGTTGGTGGAACCGAGTGTCTGGTTCTCCGCAAAAAACTGGGGCTTTTCGAGTTTGCCGATGTCGTGGAAGAGGGAACAGGTGCGGCAGACCAGCGAATTCGCATTGAGCTCAACAGCTGCTTTTTCCGCGATATTGGCCACCATGAGGCTGTGGTGGTAAGTCCCCGGCGTTTCCATCTGCATGCGTCGGAGTAGCGGGTGGTTATAGTCGGTGAGCTCGAGAAGGCTGATGTCCGAGTAGATCTTGAATGTCGATTCCAGAATCGGGATGATCCCCACAACGAGCATTCCGTAGACCATTGAGAGGATGATAATCAGCAGCACCCGTTGCCCCAGAAGTGAGGGTCCGATCCCTTCGAATAGACCCTGTGCGAGTGAAAGCATTGCAAGCACAAGTCCCGCGATGATTGACGCCTTGACGATCTTGGTGCGCATTCTCGCTCCCCGGCTCAACAGGATTCCGCAGAGGCAGGTCACCATGACAACGAGGAAGACTTCAATCCCGCCACCTTGGGTCATGGCGTAGAGTGTTGAGATGAAAAGTGACACCAGAATGGCAGGAATCGCACCAATGAGCAGGTTTACCGTAATTGGCCCAAGGAGAAATGGAGGAGCGTATACCAGTAGGGTCGCAAATGCGGCATTTTCGCCGAAAAGTCGGGTCTCGCCGAGCTCGTTGACCAGACGGATCGCGATCATATTGATCACCAGCATCAGGGCGGTCAGGGAGTGGGCGCGGTTCCTCCGGTTAAGGCGGCTATAGGTAAGGGGAACGAAAACCATTCCGAGAATGGTGGCTACGAATGTATAATACACCCTCTCCTGCATGTAGCGACCGAGCACCGGGTCCGTTTTTGCAAGCGCCCTCCTGTTTTGTTCATAGAAACTCAGTTTCTCGAGATCGCGTCCGGATACGATCGATCCGAGTTCAATGATGGTGTCTCCCTTTGCCACTGAGACCTTGATAGGCTCCACTTTGCTCACCGACTCGTCGATCAATCGGGTATGCCGGGCTTCGTTGTAGAAGAGGTTGGGCACGACCCCTTCTTTCATAATCTCGAACATGGCCTGATAAATGGTTTCGCTGCGATCCAATTCACCGAGAGCCCGCCTCAGGTTGAGCAGAGCATCGGTAACTTTCTGCAGCCTGACTTCCACGAGATCGTTGTTCTCGGTTTCGAGTTGGATCACCTTAAACTCCCCTCGTGACGCAAACCAGGGAATCGAAGGATCCACAATTCCTGGTTGACAGATGTTCCAGAGCTTGTTGAGACCGTTCTGAAAAAGCCGGTAGCGCTCCTGTGAGTCGGTTTCCCGATAGAGCGTCAAAAGGCTTTTCACGTCGGGATGGAACTTCGAATTCGTGATGATCTCCGCCAACTCCTGTTCAAGTTTTTCGACCTGGGTCTCACGGGGAAGAGAACGGTTCGCGCGGGAGAAGCGGAGGATCTTTTCATTCAGGGAGTTGATGAAGGTTTCAAACTCCGTGAAGTGCTGATAGTTCACTGTGTAGACAGGCGGTATTTCCTTGCGTCGGATCTCCTTCGCCCGATCTGTGAGGATGCGGCTTTCATACTCGAAAGGAAAGTCCGCCACTACCCGGGTTCTTGCCACTTGATCGGGGGCAAGTCGCGGGCCGGACGGGGCTTGCCCCCAGAAGGTCACAAAGATCGTCGCGAGAAAGGAAAGGAGAAGGATCAGGAAAACGATCCGCCGACTTGATTCGTAGAACACGAACTTCTTTTCCGCCCTTTTGTCACGGCTGTGCCGTGAACGCGTGGATGTCCGGGATTGGCCGGAAAGAAGCCTTTTGAAAAAGGAAGCCATGAAAGCGTTAGTTTATGAACGTCGATGAAATCCGAAAGAAACACCGGGGCAAACTGATACCATAGGATGATTGGATGGATACTGCAAGGAAAAGGCCGAAGCCGGTCAATCCGCCAGATTGGCGTGTCTACCGTAGGCTTCAATGATCTTTTGGACGAGCGGGTTCCGGACAACGTCGGATTCATCCAGATAGAAGAGCTTGATGCCGGGAATGCCCCCGAGAACTTCGGTTGCTTGCCGTAGTCCGGATCGGCGTGAACGGGGAAGGTCGATCTGGGTAATGTCTCCCGTGATGATCATCCTCGCGTTGTCTCCGAGGCGTGTGAGGAACATCATCATCTGCTCGGTGGTCGTGTTTTGAGCCTCATCCAAAATGATGAAGGCATTGGAAAGTGTTCTTCCCCTCATGTAGGCAAGAGGTGCGATCTCGATAGCTCCTTTTTCGATGATCTTCAACGTCTCTTCCTTTCCAAGCATGTCGTACATGGCATCGTAGAGCGGCCGAAGGTAGGGTAGGATTTTCTCCTGCAAGTCACCGGGAAGGTAGCCAAGTGCTTCTCCCGCTTCGACTGCCGGTCGGGTCAGGATCACCTTTTCCACGCTTCCCGCAAGAAGGGCCCGGAGCGCAACCGCCATTGCCAGATAGGTCTTGCCAGTGCCGGCGGGTCCAATTCCAAAAACGATCTCATTTTTCTCAATGAACTTGAGGTATCGCTTCTGATTGATGGTCTTTGGAACAATGGTCTTACGCCGAACTTGAATGATGAGTGGCTCCTCAAAAACCTGACGCAGTTCCACCGCATCTCCGTGCAGGGTGGTGTCCAGAATGTGCATAAAGTCACTCCGTTTGATTTGAATCCCCTGAATCCTTGCGGCATTCAGGATCTCAAAAAACTCGGTTGCCTTTTTGACATTGGCATCGGGACCTTCGAATTGAATCCATTCATCCCGGGTGACAATGCTTACCCCGAGGGCTTGCTCCGCTTGTCTGAGGTTTGCCTCGCTGGAACCGTAGAGCTGGTCCAGGTGGCGGGAGTTCTGGAATTGGATGCGTTCGGTTCCCATATCATTTCTCCTGCATCATTGGATAGCCGGCTGATTTGGATTCCCCAATGAAGATGGGTTTCTCAACCAATGAGGATTCTGTGTGGGATGCTTCCATCTGAGGTGAAACTGATACCCCTTGTAGTCTGTTCCCGGTTTCAAAACAAGAACGAAGTTCAATCAGGATGCCGCCCCGAAAACCTTCTGTGGATTGATCTTATCTTAAACCGGAAAACACCAGGTGAAGCCGCAGATACGAGGCCCCTGGTGATTAACAGTCGTCCGCATCCGGAACAAATCAGAACCTGACTCCACCTTCGACTCCAAATGTGAAAGCGCTATCCGTGTCGAACTCGAAGATCTTGTTGTCATCCTGTCTGACTTCGATCTGACGTCGGGTCGCAAACTCGGCAAAGGCGCGAACGCTGAAAATATCGCGGAAGAGACGTCTGATTCCCACCGTACTCACAATCGAGGATTCTTTGATTGCGCCCTCGTCATTTCCCCGCATGAAGACCGTGCCTTGAAGGTTTTCCACTGCGAAGGAACGGGACTGATACTGAACACTCAGGTCCATCTGAGTGAGTTTTCCGGCATCCAGATCATAGGTCAGAAAGGCTCCGTTCAAGGTGCGGAGTTTAAGCCTGTCCGTGATATCCCAGTCAATTGCGGCAATTGGAAGTGCCAGCGGGTTGTTTTCAAGTCGCTTCGAAACCAACAACCCAAAAGAAATCTTGAGTGCCGGACTAAAGGAGTAGGTGGTCGCCGCTATTCCCGTCATGGTGAGTCCATCCGACAGGCGTGCATCATTTGCTGCAGCCATCTGGATGTTTGCCATGCCCAGAGCTGACCAATCCCCTTCAATTGGGAAGATGGTGCGTGCCGAAACCCCGTAATTGTCCACGGTGTCAAATATCGCATTTCCGGCACTTCCATCGATATTGTAGTCGCTGAATTCATAGGAGGCACCAAGGAACACCAGCCTTCCGGGTCCGAGCCGTTCCACGTAGTTGAGCTTGGTTTCGGCACGCATCACATCGTAACCGGTCAGCGCATTGCCCGCGCCCTTGATGTCCGAACTGAGCGTTTGGCTGAAGGATTGGGTCAGTGCATAGGGCTTAACCGAGACGTTGGAAGGGCGGCCGGATCTATTGTCGGATGGCCCGGGTTGTGCCTGGAGAGAAGCTCCGAGTGTGCATACAACCGTTATGAATCGCAGCAGTTTGAGTGTCGTGTTCAATGCAAAAAAGGGACCCAATTATTGTTCAGTTTCAAGATCAACAGTGCGAAAGGACAATGATATTTTCCCTGGCCTGCCTCGGAATATTAAGAAATTGGTAAGCGTTCGTGTCCACTGACGATAGATGGTTTCAGGTTGACGGTGGGGCAGCTGTGGGTAATGTCCTTCGATCCGGCTCATGGATGATACGGAAGTTTTTCGGATGAACGGTTTGAACCCGCTTGTAGTTGCGATGGTTCGGATCCGGTGGTCTGGGGTTGTGTTGAGTGTTGAGGAATTTGTGATATGTTTTACGATGCGTTGACAGTGGATCTGACCGCCGGCAAGGGCGGAGACGGATGTTTGAGTTTTCGGCGGGAAAAGTACATCCCCAAGGGTGGTCCCGATGGGGGCAACGGCGGCGATGGCGGAAGCATCATCATCGAGTGCAACGAAAATGAGGGAGACCTGCGTCGTTATCATTTTGATTCGATCTGGAAAGCTGAGACTGGAAACACGGGGGCCGGACGGAACAAGACCGGGCGCTGTGGAAAGGACCTGGTTTTGCCTTTTCCACCGGGCTCGATCTTCAGGAGTGAGGAAACCGGGGAAGTAGTGGCCGAGCTTACGGAGCACGGGCAGCGGGTGGTGCTCCTCAATGGAGGAAAAGGAGGAAAGGGGAATCTTACATTCAAGTCTTCGACGAATCAGGCTCCGCGCAAAACCACTGCGGGAACGCTCGGTGAGGCCGGACGTTTCGCGGTGGAGCTCAAGGTGATCGCCGAAGTGGGGCTGGTCGGGTTTCCGAATGCGGGGAAGTCCAGTCTGTTGGGTTGCCTGACCAACGCTCACCCGAAAACCGGAGCCTATCCATTCACGACGAAAGATCCTTCCGTCGGTTTTATGTCTGACGAGGAGGGCTATCGCAGGTTGCGTATCGCAGATATTCCCGGACTCATCGAAGGAGCCAGCGAGAACCGGGGATTGGGTCACCGGTTCCTCAAGCATGTGGAACGGTGCAAGATCCTGGTGATTCTCATCGACATCGCCGCAGTGGATGGACGCGATCCCAACAAGGATCATGCCCAGTTGCTGAAGGAGTTGAAGCTCTATTCGAAGGAACTGGTCGGCAAGCCTCAGTTGGTGGTGCTGAATAAAGTGGATTTGTTGGGCACACGGGCTCCAGTCACCCGTTTCAACCGGCGTTTGGATGAACCGGCCCTTGAGATTTCCTGTTCTACAGGCCAAGGATTGAAGGAGCTTTCAGCCCGACTATTCGTTGAACTGGATCGCTTGAACGCTATCAAGTGATAGTCGCACACGGATGGTTGGATGATACTCATATGATAGCGATCGAGGTATTCACGATTGAGGTGGATAGTAAGGTAACCCCGTAATAGGAAAAAAAAAGAAAACCCGTATCCCCTCGAGAGGACACGGGTTTCGATCTTGCGACGAATTTCTTGACGGGTTCCTTTATCAGGCTTTGTCGCTGGATTCGGGTTTGGAAGGCTTTGTTTCAAGTGTTTGATCCAAAACCCGTGTGAGGCCTTGGGAGCTGGGGTCGATCCCAAGTTCACCCAGCAGTTTATCCACCAGTGGAGACTGCATGCGGTAGCTGAGCAGTGAGTCCACGAGTTGGTTTGCCATTGATCCTCCGCCTGCTCCCGCTCCCACTCCGGTGGCAGTGGAACCTTGAGCCGTGCCTGGAACATTGAAGCCGTTGGTGGATATGATCTTGATGCTGTCGATCTTCTCGATTGGCTTGACGCTCGCTTCGATGATCTGGGGCGCTACTTGAGCGATGATTTTGCGAAGCTCGAAGCTGATGATTTCGGCATTGAGGAGGTTCTTGGCCTCGTTGATAGCCTTTTCACCGTAGGCTTCCACTTCGAAGCGCTTTTCATCCGCCTCGGCTACAATACGGATTTTTTCGGCTTGGGCCTTCGCTTCGGTAAGGAGTGCTTCAGCTTTGTCAAGGGCGGCTTTCTTTTCCGCTTCAGCCGCCACTGTGATGTCGATTGCAGATTCTTCGGCTTCCTCGCGGGCTTTGATGATCCGTATCGATTTGGCACGTTCGGCGATGGCAACTTCCTTTACGGTGGCAACGTTTTCCTCCTCCTTGACGCGAAGGGCCCGGGCGATGGCGGCTTCGGCTTCCGCCTTGGATTGCTCCTCCGATTTACGCGCGACTGCAATTCCGGCAATCTGGCGACTGATCTCCACCGCTTGGGCCCGGGCGATATCGGCTTCTTCCACCATCTTCTTGGAGGTGATGTCACGCTCCTGAATCGCTTGTTCGGCAGCGATGGTTGCTTCTTTTTCTTTCTGGGCGTTGGCGACCCTGGCCTGTTCGGCTTCCCATTTGCGGGTGGCTTGTTGTTGGGCGATGAGTGCTTCCTGTTCGGCTTTGGTTATCTCGATTTCCCTCTTCTGCGTTAGCTTGGCCATTTCCTCGTCCCGTTTGATGTCGAGACTCTTCTTCTCCGCGTCGAGGTTCTTGAGCTCGATTTGGATGCGTGTTTCCTGTTCGATGCGGTTTCTTTCCTCCCTTTTGGCTTCTGTGATTTGGGTGAGCTTGGCCAAGCCTTGGGCATCGAATGCATTGTCTTCTTTGAAGAATTGCCGGGCAGTCTGGTCGAGTGCGGTCAGGGAGACGGACTCGAGCTCGAGTCCGTTCTTCAGAAGATCTTCACTGACGGATGCTTGCACGCTTTGAACAAACTCGGCACGGCGTTCATGGAGTTGTTCCATGGACAGTCCGGCTGCCACTGAGCGGAGTGCGTCAACGAATTTCCCCTGTAGCAGCTCCTTGAGGGTGTCGGGTTCGAGTGTCCGGTTTCCGAGTGTCTGGGCCGCTTTTGCGATCGATTCGCTCTCGGGTTTTACCCTCACGTAGAATTCGGCGGTGACGTCCACTCGCATTCGATCTGCGGTGATCAATCCTTCCTCGTTCTTTCTGTCGACCTGGAGTCGAAGGGTTCTCATGTTTACGGGGACGATTTCGTGAAGGACCGGAAGCTTGAGGCAACCACCATCCAGAATGACTTTTTCTCCACCGAGGCCGGTTCGGACGAACGCCAACTCTTTGGATGAGCGTTTATAGAGTCTGGCCAGTATGACCAGTATCACGAGGATGAAGAATACTCCGGTTACAATCAGAGTGGCATTGAGCTGTGTGGTGGGCATGGATTATCCTTGAAGGTGTGGATTCTTAACTGAGATGACGGAAAAATTCGATCCCTGACGTCCGACGATCAGAACCCGGGATCCCTGTTGAAAGCGTTCTTCCGGATTGTCGGAAGTAACCATGATGTAGTGGGTGCGGCCGAGAGGTCCGGTGAGTTTGGCCTCAGCTGGGCGTGAACTGGATGCTTCCCCTATGACGATGGTCGCCACCCGTCCGACAAAGGACTCGGGCGAAATCGCCATTGTTTCATCCTTAGGCATGATTTTTCCCATGACCGCATTGAGCCACTTAAGTGGAAAGATCGTGAGAGCGAAGGCCACCGGGCTTGCCAACCAGATTGGAAGCAAGGTCCCTGCCTGGCTGTAGGCGAGAGCTTGAATTTTGAGCCCGAAAGCGCCGAAGAGGAACACGAAAAGCAGAAAGCTGATGATGAAGGGGACCTTCCCGATATTGAGCCATCCAATGAGCGCATCTGCCAATCCATTCGCGTCAGCATCAAGATCGGTATCGATTTCGCCGGTGTCTAGATCGGGAAGTAATCCATCCAAAAAGTCGAAGACCCCTAGCCCTGATACCAAGCTGAGGATCTCGATGATCCCGATCGCGAGCATCAGAACGATGGCTCCGGTGAAGGGGATGTTTTCTGTGGCTGTGAGGAAAGCCTGCATAAGGCCGGTTTCTGTAGGATGAAAAGGGGATCAGGATTCGGATTCCAGCTGCTTCATTCTCGCCGCGACCCTTGCCTGCTTGTTGAGGTTTGCAAGCTCAACGAGTTTCGCGCTTTCCTGAGAGCTGCTGCGTTGAATGGTTCGCCTGAGTCCGGCTGTATTGCGAATCACCCGGTCGAAGGCTTGTTCCGCACGCTCCACTTTTGCCTCAGGTGACGCTGGAACAGGGGATGAACCGATGCTCCCGGCATCCCGCGCAGGAGAGATTATCTGTTTGGAATGCCGAAAGTCGAACAGTTCGTCTTCCATTTCGTTCCGTTTGGCAAGAAGCCCGGCAATGGCGGCGTTGAGTTCTTTTTCCTGTTGGCCCATATCGATCAACTGGTTTTCAAGCGCGGGAAGCTGGTCCTCAATGTCAATTTGCCTCGAGATTGCAGCTTCGACAAGATCCTTCCGGTTTTGCTGACCGGCTTCAGGGATTTGCTCGTTCAGCCGGCTGTGCTCCTCATTGAGTCTGCTGATGGTCTTGGTTACATGGTGTTTCTGGGCGGTGACACGGCCCAGCTCGACCTTTACCTCGCTGATGGCGCTGTCCACTTCATCAATCGCCTGTTCCAGAATAGTTTCGGGCGCCAGTCCTTCTATCTTGCTAACGATGGAGTTCGCGGTGCCGGTGATGATGCGTCGAATACGGGAGCTGATCGTGTCTTTCATAGGGTTTCCTTTTGGCTGAGGTTGTTGGATGCTCTACTTGAAATGATATCCACGAGCTCCTTTACCGTGCTGAGCTTGCCATGAAGAAGCTGTGGATTGAAGGTAGGCGATTCCCGGGTGAGTCCCATCCGGAGAATACCCTCCAACTGCTGGAGTGTCATCCGAAACAGCCGTTCTTCCAAGCTGCGGAGATAGGAAATGCCTTCATCCGTGCCGGAGGGTATTCTTGCTGTTATCAGGTTCGCACTCATTTCCGCAGAAAAGCTGAGCAGGCGATCAAGGAGTTCGGAATGATGGTTGGATTCGTTTTCGAGGGATTTTAGACTCTTGGTAAACGGTTCCATCGATCGCTGCAATTCATTTAGGCATTCGCCATAGGATTGCATGCTTTCATGATATTGACGAAAGAAGGTGGCGAGGTGACGCAGTTTCTCACTGGCAGTCACTTTTCCGCTGATGCGATATTGCATCAGGAACTCGTAATCCTCCTCGGAAATGCGACCGCTTATGGGTATGGTCCGGGGTGGTGTATCGGTTTGCATGGTATTGAAGTGATATGTATGCAAGTGTAGACAACTGGATGCGAATTGCAAGTCCTTAGAGAAGGAAATTCTTACGTTTACGCATTTTTTAATCGAAAACTGGGATTACAGTGTTCTATTGTGCGGTTTCCGGATATGAAGACCGAGGTTTCCTTCTTCAGGGTGTCGTTTGGCAGAATATGGATTCTGCTTGTGTTCGTTCTGTCTGGAGTAGGGTTTGGGGACTGCGTGGCTTCGGATAAGCCCCTGGTGGATGTGAGACGGGTCGGGTTCTCGCTTTTGGAAGGGGAGGAATGGTTGCGGATGCGCATCGAGTTTTCCTTCAGGACGCTTCCTGAAGGAGGAGTTGCCAGAAGTGATCGGTTGGCTGATGTGGGAGTTCAGGTGACTCAGTGTTTCGGAAGCGAAACCGCAGGTTTCCGATTCTTTCGGGCTGGTATGGAACTGGTCGAAATTGAAACGGAGCGGAAGTATTCGGTTTCTTTCTTTCTCCCTCAGGCAGTGATTCGGAGGGCAGGAATCCGTGATGTTCCCTATGCATGGCTTTTGGAATGGTTCGTGGACGGTGTTCCGATCCCTCCTGGGAATCGTTCGATGTCAGACAATTTGGTTGGAAAACCGGAGGTTTTGGCTTCTTTCCGGAGGCGTGCTTCTGAAGAAGCACCGGTGAATGATGGGATTCTGATTCCCTCATGGGCGCTCCCGTCGTGGGTGGAGTGTGATCGTGCGGATGAACCGGCGTTCCGGCGGCGTGACACCTGTGTGGATCCAGGTGCGTTTCGGAATGCAGGTGGAAAGGTCAACGGTGAATGATACTCTGCAATCGTCACACGGGCGTCGATTGTCCGATGCGGCTCTTGTGACATGGCCGGGCCCGGAGGGATGGGTGATTCACCGGCTTTCGATGACATTCGAAATCACCGGTGAATCGATGCGAGTCCCGTTTAACAGATCCGGAGGGGTTCCAACGGTTTTAGGATTGCAGGGTGCTTTGGGTGCCTTGGCCGAGGTGGATTGGAAGCGTTTGAGAATCAGGAGGTGTTGGGTTGAGATTCCCCCGGGATTCACGGTCATGCACGCGATCCGTGTTCCGGAGCTCGCTAATGAAAAGGCAAGGAAAGTTGTGTGGGGTTATCATCTTTCTGAAGCGCTCCCGCACGCGGAAGAGTCCATGGAGTGGAGTATGGCTTATCTGCAAGGGGACACACTGGAATCAACACTGGCGGTTGCGGGTATCGGATCCGAAATGCTGGATGCGGCTCGTTTGATTCCGGACCTTACGGTCGAACTTTATGTGTCGGACACTCTGGATATCGCTGCGGAATGGAACCGGGCTGTAAAGTCCTTCGTAAGCGTTTGGAGTATAGGGTCTGGTGGACTGACGGTTTTCGGAATGGCGCAAGGACACGCGATACTGCGCCATTTTCCGATGGATCGACTGGGGTGGATTGAAGATGAGTCGGGGCAGTGTCTGCCGGGGCCGGATGCTGGCGAGAGGCTTCTTCGGGTGATGTCACGCCTTGGATCGTCCGGAGTCCCGGCAGCTGCAGGAGATATACTTTTGTGTGGAGAAGCGTCCCTTGTTACCCGACTGCAGGATGTGGTCGGATCAGCGCTCGAGGGCGATGTTCGCGTGGAATCGAGAATGCGTCGGGATGGTCTTCCCGGGCGAGGGGTGATGGATGCAATGCCGAGGTGGGCGAGAGGGGATCGATTGGGGTTGATCGGGGGATGTCCAGGCGCGGAATGTCGGACAAAGGTTTCGGGTTGGCGCAAGTCGTGTGCTGTTGCGTTGGCGATGGTCATCGGTGGAACCGCCATTGTGGCCGGGGCAATGGCTTACTTTAAGACGGAACAGTTGTGGCGATTGAGATCCGAACATGCGAAACTGACGGTGCAACTTCAGGAAAGTGATCATTTCTCCGTCGGTGAATCCCGTCAGGAGAATGCCTTCGATCCGGCGCAGGCCGAGAGGATCTGGCGGGCGGAAGCGGTCAGGGATATCCCGGTTGTTTGGATCTCCGTGTTCTCACATCTGCAGAAAGCGCTCCAGGAGGTGGGTGATGTCTGGCTCGATCGTTTTGATTTGGCGTTGTCTGAGGGATGCTCTCAAAAGAGTGGAAACGACAATGCCCAAAAAAACGGAGTGATCCGGTTGGCCGGCTGCATGCTGGTGAGGGAAGCAAATCTGAGGTATCCTGTCGATCGACAGGTTGTTGTGCGAACGAAGGCCAGACTCGAGCGCTTGAGGAGTGCCATTCTCTCCGACATGCAGATTGCCGGGATGGATGGATTTTCCGCGAACTTCGAGGGTCTGGATCAGGGCTTGAACGTGGTAGGGTTTGAGATGCTTCTCCGGCTGAAAACAACCCAACCAATAACAGTGGACGAATCCCGATGAATCCCGAGGACAAGAGGAGGGTGCCTTGGATGGCGGGAACGTTGATTGTTTTCCCTGCGCTGATCATCGTTGCCGCTATCAGTGTGGGAATTGCCCTTTTCGTTGATACGGTTTTGAGGTCTGAGGAGGAGAGGGTATCAGTTGCCCGGGCTAAGCTTGTGCAGCGACAGCGGGAATTCGAGGTTCTGGCTTCGCAACGACAATCGATTTCCGAGAATAGCCGTCGGGAGCAGCAACTTATTGGCCTATGGAAGGATTTCTCCTTCGGCGCCCGTCCTCCGGATTCCCTCGAACTCACGGCGGCAGTTCAGTCCTTCGTGCACGAGGCCAGGGCGGAGTTGGCTGCATCCGGAATCCCTGCAGAAGGAGCAGGAAGCTTCGGATTTGAGACATTTATGGGAGAAGTGGTTTTGAGCAAACCTGATGCGGATTTGGAGATGGTTCACCGCGATATGGTGATCGCGAGAGAGCTACTTTCCCGGTTGGTTGAAGCTGGTCCTGTTGCCCTTGTCGGTTTTGATCGCGGGAGCGAAGGATCCCGGGCATCGCAAGCCGACCTGCCAGCAAAGGGTGCTATGAATCATTCCGATATGATCAGAATCCGGGTGACGGGTAATACGGAGTTTCTGAGGAAGTTCCTTATGGGGATTGCTGATCAGTTTTTGCCATGCGCGCTTGTGAGCTTGAAGGTCAAGCCGGCGGAAACGAAAGGACAAGGATCGGGTCGGATCTTCGGTGTGGAAAAATCGCGGGACGGGAATCATGCCCCCAAATCCGTATTCCATCGGCTTTCCATTGACGCTTTGAATGACACCGATGATGACAGAGACGGCGAATCGTCATATGTGGTGGATCGTCGGCTTACAGAGTTTGAGCTGATGTTTGTCCGGACAGATGAGTTTTCCTCTCTGCCATTAGTCGGACGATATGGGTATCCGGCAGAACCCAGACCCGTTTGGACTCCACCGATCCCTCAGGGAATGGATGGCACTTGGCTTTATGAAGTATTCTCCCCTCCCAGAATCTACATTCATCCCGATACCGGGGCGTTTGAATCGGATGCTTATGTGAAGCCACCTGAGCTTCAGTATCCGGATGTCGACGCCGTGGAGTTGAGGAAGCCTCTTTTCAGCTGGCAACTGATTGGATTTGTTGAGGAAGACGTCGCAGGTCAGTATGTCCTGCTCCTCCGGAATCTTCCCGGGGAACAGGTCGTGCGCTTGATCCCGGGCAAATCCGATAACTGGCCTGAATCCCTTCCGGAGTATCAGAGTTTTGAGGTGAAGCGGATTCCGCGTCCGGACGGATCGCTCCAGCAGGTTGGGGTGCTTTGTTTAGCGGATCCGGATAGAATTGAGCCAATTGTATTGCGCTCGGATGAGCCTACATTGTCAGGCGGAATATCTGTTTCATTCAGAGTAGGTGGAGAAAGCCACACAGTAGATTCGATCGGTGCTTCAGTGGACTGGGGCGGGTTCAGTATCTGTTTGGCGAAGGTGAATGAGTCGCTGGCGGTTTGTGAATGGGAGATCCTGCACAATCCGACAGGGGAGATTCAAAAGATCACAACGGAATACAGGGAGGAAAGACCATGACAGGGAGATGGGTGCTGGAAATTGGATCCGGAGTGTTGAGGGCAATGGGTGCATGCTGGATGATGTTCGTAATTCCGGTCGGCTTGTGTGGGGCGGAACCTGAGCCCACAAGCATACGGGTTATGGCTGAGGCCATGCGGATGAAGGAAGAGGGACGGGAGATGGAAGCCCTCTCGATGCTGGAATCATATTTGCAGACGCATCCGGATGATCCTTCGGTGTATCAGTTGCACATGCGGCTTTCCACGATGGCGGATGATTCGGCAGCCGAAGCAGGCGCTGCCGGTGAAAGTAGTCAAGCCGGGAGCGATTCGATGCCCGATTCGGAGCGTCGGGCCCGTGTCCTTTTGGAGAGGGCCCGTGGCAACCTGCCGGATTCGCCCGATGCACAACCTGACCAGTCGGACGGGTGGTTTGCCGAATCCATGCAGCGCGGAAGGGCCCAGTTGTTGGGTGGAGACTATGAAGGCGCCAGGAAAACCTTCGCGGAAATTGAGGTGAGGTTTCCCGACCATCCCGACGTCCGTCTCCTTCAGGTGCAGTTGGCCGAGTCCATCCGTAGCGGGAATCGTCTCAACCGGACCCGGACGCGGGAAGATATGATCAATGAGGTTGACCGTTTGTGGCAACGACCGATGGTTTTTGAGCCGGCAGTGGATCAAGGCATGGATATGGATGGTGAGAACCCGCTGCTCGCGAAAATCCGTGCAATCCGGATTCCGCGGGTGAGTTTTTCGAATGTGGAGTTGACTGCCGTCATCGAAACTTTGTCGGAGTTGTCGGTTGAACATGATCCGACCGGTGGGCCAGGTCCAAAAGGGGTGAACATCATTCCCCTGTTCGATCCCAACACGCGGACGGATCCGAAGGTCAGCATCAGTCTCCGCAACCTCTCGCTTGAGAAGATCCTTCAGTTCATCAGCCAGCAGGTGAATTTTCAGTATGACATCGTTGAGGATGCGGTGGTGGTTCAGCCTTCGGATGGCCCGGATGGAGCGGCAAATGTGCTTACCGAGTTTTTTCCGGTTTCGCGTGCCACTGTTATTCGCTTGGTAGGCGGAAAAGCCGGGGCATCGTTGAACGAATCTTCCTTTTCAAACCCATTTGAAGATGGCGGAGGCAGCTCCGGCCAGAGTGGAGGATCTGTCGGTGAGGAGGAGGTAGCATTGAAAGGCTTTTTTCAGCGGGCGGGCGTGGATTTCGTCGGAGTCCGGGGTGCGAGTCTTGCTTTTGATGGCACCCAGTTGATCGCCACTCAGACTGCCCGCAATCTGGAGCGTATGCGGAGCATATTGCGGCGATACGATAAAACGAGACAGGTGGAGATTGAGGCGAAATTCCTCGAAGTGGAGCAGGAGGATCTCGATGAACTCGGGCTGCATTGGACATGGAATGCAGATGGAACCCAACTCTTTGATCCCAACGGGAACCCACTCATGAGGCCCGATGGGAAGCCGGTGATGGACTACCGTTCCGGAGTGTCATCGATGCCGTCCAACCGGACTTTGGCAGATGCATTTGCAATCAACCAGGAATTGAAAAATGTCTCGATCACCAGTCCGGGAAAGAATTTGGATGTTCCATTCAAACCACCGGTTATTCCCCAGGCCTTGAGTTTCGCTCAGGATGTTGCAGGCGGCATACTGAACTCCGTGGGCATCATCGGAAATTCCGAGCTCAATGTGATTTTGCGGGCCCTGTCCAGGAAGGAGGGTAGTGACCTGCTCAGTGCTCCTCGCTTGACGGTTCTGTCAGGGAAAACCGCGAGTATCACGGTGGCACAGGAGCTCATCTATCCGCAGAGCTATGGGGATATGCAGGCTCAGGTTTCCCGGGCGACCGCGAATTCGACCAGCGGAGATGGGGTAGGGGCGGTTGCGATCACAGCCGGAACTCCACGTGACTTCAACAAGCGGAACATTGGGGTTGAGATGCAGGTTACCCCAACGGTTGAAGATGATGATAATATCAGTCTGTTATTGGAACCGAAGGTGACTGAATTTGAGGGTTTTGTGGAATACGGAGGTCCCTCGGTCGCGATATCGGGAGATCTTACCGCAACCGTCCCATCCGGGTTCTATCAGCCGATTTTCTCCACACGGAGCGTTCGGACAGAGGTGACTATTTACGATGGGGCCACTGTGGTTATTGGAGGTTTGACCCGTGAAGAAACCCAAGTGATCAACGACAAGGTTCCCATATTGGGAGACTTGCCGTTTGTCGGACGGGTTTTCCGTTCGGAGGGACAGGCCACCCGCAAGCGTAACCTGATCATTTTTGTGACAGCGAATCTGATCGGCCCCGGGGGTGGGCCGATCAAACAGGAGTTTGGTGGTCTTGGAAATAACGCCTTGTTTCAGAATCCGGTTCTTCTGACCCCGGGCGGCGGAACAGCCAGGAGGGTGACTCCCAGTGATTCCGGTAAATAGGCTTTCCAAAACGTGTCGATGTTCTCATCCTGATTTGTCCTTACATGAAACTGTTTGCGAATAGCTCAATTTTCTGCCGGTGCATCCGGTTTGTGGCGGTTTTGGCATGTGGGTTTGCTGTCGGCAATCTCCGGGCCGAGCTTTATGTTTCGGTTTCTGACGTGGTGGATGTTGGATCCGAGGTGGAGTTCAGTTACCTGTCGAGTCATGCGGAGATCCCGGACGGCCCATTGCACAAGGTTGTCCTGTTGGTCGATGGAGAGGTGGCGGATGCATCGGGATATGAAACCGGGATTCTTAAGAATGTTTTCGATCGGCCCGGAGTGGTGCCGTTTTTGGTAAAGGCATATGGAGCGGACGGACAGGTTCTCGATGAGTGGGTCGGGAGTGTGAGTGTGCGGGGAATCGGGATGTCGCACCCGGAGGATGGCTTGTCTGTTCCGCTTGGAAGTCCCCTCATTCTCACGGCAGATGCAACCTTTGGAGGCAGGCTGGTCTCCCGTGTGGTGTTTGAATCTGATCCGTCGTCCGCTGGCGCTTATACTGCGATTGCGGGTTCCGATGATGCGAGTCCACCCTATTCGTGTATTCATGTGCCGGCTCAGACCGGCATCTATTCATTCCGTGCCCGGGCTTTTCATGGGGACGGCACGGAATCGGTCTCGAGTCCGGTGGTCGTTCAGGTGCTTCCGCGTCTGGATGGTCAGGCTCCGGTGGTGTCGGTGTCCGATCCGGTAAGCGGATCGACGGTGGCAGCGGGAATCGAGATCATGGTTTCGGTGGATGTGCAAGTTCCAGGAGGCTCACCCATACGGGAAGTCGGGCTATATGTGGATGGGCTGAGGGTTTTTCAGTCTGACGGTGCCAGCGAATCGGGGGTGCACCGTTTTGCATGGCAGCCATTGCAACCCGGAGAATACCATTTGCGTGCGATGGCTACGGATGTGGCGGGTCGTCGCTCGGTTTCTCACGAGGTCCGGGTGGAGGTCGTTTCCGGTGGATGCTTTGCGCGAATGATTCTTCCCGTGGACCGGAGTGTTTACGAGGCCGGAAAGGTTGTGCCTCTGTCAGCGGTTGCAGGGGGAGCGGGTGGTTCTGTCGGGCGCGTTGGTCTCGTGGAATTTGTGGTCGACGGTTTCAAGGTCGCTGAGGTGGGTGAAGCTCCCTTCCAGGCAGGGTGGACTCCTGTGAGGCCGGGGAATTATCAGGTGGCTGCGCGGGTGGTCGATGTGGACGGCTTGTCGTCGGGAATGTCAGATTATGTGACGGTCCGGATCGTGGAGGGGTCGCCTCCGGTTGTGAAAATGATGGAGCCGCAAGCCGATGAGTATTTCCGGCCAGGGGATAGTGTGTTTCTCAAGGCAGGTGGATTCGACAGCAATGGCATTTTGTCGATGGTCGCATTCTACGCAAATGATGTGTGGATCGGAAACGGGACTTTGGAGAATGGCGCGTTTGTTTTGGATTATGAGTTGCCGTCAGCTGGGGTTTATTCTTTCCGGGCGGTTGCGTCCAATGACAGTGGAAATCAGGCGTATTCGGAGCCCGTGCGGGTTAATGTGGAAGAACGCGCGGGACTTCGACCTTTGGTAAGGGTGATATCTCCGCTTCCGGACGACCGGTATTCGGTGGGGAACCCGCTCCAGCTGGGAGTGGATGCCCGCGATCCGGATGGGACGATTCGGGAGGTTCAGTTTTCTTCCGAAGGAGTGTTGATCGGAAAGGTGACCGGATACCCTTATGTTTTGCCTGCGTTTGTGTT
This sequence comes from Opitutales bacterium, assembly GCA_033813415.1. GTDB lineage: Bacteria > Verrucomicrobiota > Verrucomicrobiia > Opitutales > JAFGAQ01 > JAFGAQ01. The sequence continues at coordinate 35,307 of JAPXRV010000014.1, forward strand.
GGATAAACCCGGTGCTCATCGCTTCCGTGTGGTGGCGATCGACAACGATGGTAACCGGTCGATGCCAGTTGAAATCGATGTGTTTGTGCATTCCCAAACGGTGGCTCGACCGTCTGTCGGGATTGTATGGCCCTCTGCGGACCAGGTTTTTGAGGTGGGGCAAACCTTGTGGGTGGATGCTGCGGCGTCAGATTCCGACGGAACTGTGACCGAGGTGCGTTTTTCATTGAATGGACACCCACTTGGAGCCTCCGCGACTACCTTTCCCTATCAATCCACCTTTGTGCGATTGGACAATCCCGGAACCTATACAATTGAAGCGGTTGCATTCGATGATCAGGGGCTGATGTCCACTGTCGCGGTGCGCAGTGTGCTGGTTGTTGCTTCCACCGAAACGCCTTCGCCGGTGTTTGATCCCCTTACGAACAATCGGGATTTTGTGTTCGGGATTTACATGGATTGCCTGGGGCGCACGCCAGACGATCGTGAGGTGGAGACGGCCGTTCAGACCTTGGATTTCGGTGCCCAGACCCGGGCTTCGTGGGTTGTGGGCCTCGTCGAATTTCCTGAGGGTCGGACGATCCGGGCGGCATACGCATGCTGGCACGCGCTGATGGGAAGATGGCCTTCCCCTCAGGAGTTCCGTTACTTTTTGACGGGTGTCGATTGGAAACCGGAGTCATTGGGCGTGCGTCCTGTCGATGAGCATGGAGACTCCGAAGTCGATGCAACCATCATCGAAAGCCCAGAGGCGAGCCTGCCCGGCGGTATTCAGAGCCGTGCTGACAAAGATGTATTTGTCTTCCGGGTTGATTCCAGAGAAATGGTCACGCTTCAAACGCTTGGATCCACCGATACAGCTGGTGTTCTGAAGGATTCCGATGGGCGCATGATCGCCTACGACGATGATTCCGGCGGCTTTTTCAATTGCTTCATCCAGCGTCTGCTTGATCCAGGAGTTTATTTCTTCGAGATATCCGGTTATTTGGGAAACACCGGTCCGTATACTTTGATGATGCAGGCCGGGTATTCGGATCCCGTTGGCGAAGACTTGCTTGTTCCGTCGGTTTCTGAGGCGATCGATCGGCTCCTGATCAGTGACTCCTACCTTTCTGCACAGGGGAGTATTGGCGATATGGGACAGGAATCGGATCGCCGTGAGTGGTTCCGTCAGTTGTTCCGACATCGTTTCTCTCAAAACCCTTCCCTTCAACAGGAGGTCCAGGCTGCTTCCCGGCTCGCTGCCGCTTCCAGTCCGGGCGGCTTCGTGTGGGGGTTCATCAATAATTCCAGAGTCGGTATGCATGACTACCTTTACGGAATGCCGGACGTCTCCGGCCGTGATCTGGCGGCGTTCCTTCTCGGGTCCATGCTCAAGAATGCGCCTGCGGAGTCCGGGGTTCATTCCTTGTCCGGGTTGAGTCCGCTTGAGATGGTGGAGCGTATCCTCCAGAATCCGGAGTGGAAAGAGCGCTATCTTCCCGGACGGGCAGAAGTGCGCACTGAGGCGGTTGACTCAGCTCTGACAGACGAATTGCAGCTCACCGCTTTGCAAGTGGCAACGGAAACCCCTGTCAGTGGATCGGGAGTCGAGTCTCGAAGTGTCGATCCTTCAAATCCATTTGCCGGAATTCAGGAAGCGTCCAATGGTTGGAAATACAGCCCTTGGTTCGGATACGTCAACGACGGGCAGTATCCATGGATATTTCATGAACGCATGGGCTGGATGTGGATGCGGTGGACAGCCCCGGCCAACGTCAACCTTTGGACCTCTGAATGGGATTGGATCTACACTCGTCCGGAGTTCTTCCCTCAGGTTTACCGCTACCGGGACGATTGTTGGATCTATTTGGATCTCAACAAGCAACCTGGTGGATATGGCGTGTTCAACCACGCAACCGGAGCATGGGAACGGTAGATGGGCGTTTTTCCGTCTGTTTGTATTCTTTACTGGTTGCGTCCAGTCAGCGGTTCGAGAGTCAGTGTTTTTCGGATCGGATCGATTTGATAATGGAAATGGTTGAGGAACTCGCCTCCCAATAGGGGCATAATGTCTTCGTTGGCTGCTTGGATTGGTACTGCGACTCTCACGTTTTTTACGGTGAATGAGTTCACCCGTATTTCATCCAGCATCCACACTTCTTTCTCCATTTTATCTCCATTCGCAATTGTGGAGGTTTCCTTTCCGATGAATTTGTCTCTGGGAAGGTGGAGCCGTTGAAATATTCTTTTGCTGATAAGGATTCCGGATGCTCCGGTATCTACCATAAACGCCTCTGTCACGGATCTGTTCAATTGCACTGGAAGCATGAAAGAGTTTCCATACTGAATAAGCGGGATTCGGGTCGGGCCCGAATCCTGATCGGACAGTTCAGTGATCGCTTTGAATGCTATTGAAAGCTCTTCTTGTGGACATCCCAGGCTGATCAGCCTCGTACATTCTGTTTGGATGCTCACGATCTCATTCTGGAGACGACTTTTTATCTCCGCCACTTTCTGATGTGCGAAAGATTCCTTTTGGATCATACCTTCGAGAACTTTCTTTTCTACAGCTATGTCAGTTTCGATCTTATCGATTTTGGCCTCGAGCTCTTTGTAAGCATTGTAGATGATAGGAACAACTGTCTTTCCTGAATACTGTCTGTAGGTCTCAAACTCCTGCAGAAGTTTCGCTTGTTCCAGTTCCATCTGATAGACTCGATCTCTTTGTTTTTGGCTTCCCTGATTGGCCGGAAGTGTCTGTTGGGCCATTAGCATGGAGTTCCTTGTCTCATATGCTTTTCTCGACAATCTATTGAGCTCTTTGATCTGATCCCGGAATTTTTTGACTGTCATCAGCTGTTGTCTTTTATCCTCCGAATCCGGGCTGATTTTTACCTCGCGGATTTCTCCACGTTTGAGGGTGATCAATCCTAATGGAAGCTCGATCGAAACATGGGAATCGGTCTGTTCCACTACCGTGCCGCGGAATACTTTCCCGTTGATCATGTGCACTTCATCATCCGCTAGTAGGAGATGGGCAGATGCCACAATAAAAGAGAGAAGCAGGATCAAGGATTTTGTTAGATGAGAACCATTCATTTTCAGGGGTTTCCTTTTGAGGTGTGAGGTTATTCGAGGTCGGTCGGGGCTGATGCGCCTTCAAATTCTAGGTGGGATCGAAACAGAATTCACGATCAGGTCAAGCATCGCAAAGCTTCGACGGTTCCGTTGGTCTGACAGAAAGATCAATGCTAGTCTTTGTTGGAAGATCTCCATTTTGATGACCCAATATGATCCTTCACTTTTCGCAGGTGAGCCGAAGTCCTCTTGGGCGATGGTGTGTCGGTTCGTATCAAGCTGCGGGTATCCGTATGGTGGCTGTAGTTCCCTGTCCTTGTTCGCTTGAGAAAACGAGTGATCCTTTGAAGCTCTCCAAAAGCTCCCGGCATAACAGCAACCCGAGTCCGCTGCCATGTTCCCCTTCAGTTCCCTTACCGGGTGAGTGGCCCGAAGGACCAGCGAGTGCGGCAATGGTCGCGGCATTCATTCCGATTCCACTGTCGATGACCTCCACAACGATCGTATTCCCGTCCAAAGCGGATCGAATAGTGATGGATCCTCCGCGCGGGGTGAATTTTACCGCGTTAGTGAGCAGGTTGCGGATGACGGTGGTCAGTGCGTGGAGATCAGCAGCCGCTGAAAGTTCCGGATCAGTTTCTGTTTTGATGCTGAGGCCCTTTCGGATAATCACTTCCGAAAGCTGTTCGAGCGCTTTTGAAACTGACTCGCTGATACTGCAAGTGTGTTGAACGGTTGATCCGTTTCCTGAGGACCGGGATTTGCCCCATTCGATGAGGTTTTCGAGCAGGATCATCTCCGTACGGGCACTTTCGCTAATGATGTAGAGCAGCGATCGCAGGTCGGCTTCTCCCAGCGATTCATATTCCGTTTGCAGGAGACTACTGGCGCTTTCCCTTTGGGCGATAAGGTTCCGAAGATCATGTCCGACTATGCTCAGCACTCTTTCCCTATCTTTGACGACCAATTCGAGACGGTGCTGGGCTTCCCGAAGTTCCCTTGTGCGTTTTTCCACCGCATCTTCGAGATTGCGGGTGTAGTTGTTCTGAAGGGCTTCGTGCTCATTCTGGAGGCGTCGGTACTGATGGGCGATCGCAACTCCAAGAAAAATCATCGAGAGCGCTCCTCCGGAAAGGGGCGGAAATCCGTGCGTGAAATCATGGAAGAGTCCAAGATCGTCCGCGACTCCCACTCCGATCCCGATCACCATCGGGGCAAACGAAGCGAGGAGCACCCGGGCGCCTGGAACGTGCCGGATCGCACAGCTCATGGCACACAAGAGAGCGAGAATATGCGAAGCAAGGAACAGCAGAATCACCCAGGAAAAGACAAATGCACTCACGGTGGGGTGATTGAGCAAAAGCATCCCTACTCCGACGTAGGATCCGAGGATCAGAACCTGGTTGACTCGTAGGATCCGATAGCACAGGGTTTTGCTCGCTGATTCGAACAGAAAAACCCTCACGAACTCGAGGAAGAAAAGGCAGTTGGTAACCAGTGCCCCAAGCACAATGGTGTCTTCCCATATCCCCCAAAGCGGGAAGAAAAGGGAGTGCACACCCGAAGATAAGCACGAAAGAACAATGGTCGAAAGCAGGTATCCCAAAAACCAGGATTGTCTCCTGTCCCGCATTACCGTGTTGAACAAGAGGTAGAAAAAGAACAGACCGCCGGTGATCGCAAAATAGGATGTATACATCATGAGCTCACGGGATTCCGAGCGCTCATACTCAAATGCATCGAGAACCAGAATATCGGACACGGGAAGCATCGAATCCTCCACGTATATGAATACCCGGCGGATTTCATTTGGCATGAGTTCAACTCTGGAGCTGGGAGCGAGGCTGATCCGCGATCGATCTCGTTGCGGATGACCCCGTCCCTGTGGGTCAATCCTAAAACCTCCCTCCGCGTTCAAAGGATCATACAAAACAAAGTGGTCAATCGTCGGAATGTGGGGAACCAGCGCTATTCTTGCTGCCCGGTCATGCGGATTCTTCAGCACCATCCGGTAGCATGCCCGTTTGCATTTCAGGTCCGTTTCCGCTTGGGTTTGAAAGCCACCGGCTGCTTCCAATGCTAATAAAGTATCCGGATTGACCGGTCTTGAAACGTCACATGCCAGTCGGGCTTCTTCAACATAGTCAATCGCAAGCCGGTGGTGCATCGCATCGTTCTGAAGACGGAAGAATCCCCATGCTGCAAACAGCACCATGCAGGATGCCACCAAATAGAGCATCCAGTTTTTTCCGGGTCGTGGAAGATTGACTGGGTGAGGCTTGTGCAAGCAGGCAACAGCAGAGAGTTCGAAGGTGAGGATAACAATACGTTAGCTATCGTTTTCCGAAAGCCAGTAACACTGATCATTTTTACAATCGCATCAAGCACAAGGACAAAAATAGGTTTGTTGGCTCAAAAATCGAGTTATGGATGTTTTTGACAACGTTTGAACATATGCGGGGTTGTTATTCTCCTCTGGAATCACCATAATGCCTTACATTGCCTGATGAGAGTATGTACAACCGGGTGGATTTGATCGGGAACTTGAGCGACATCGGCGTGTCGCCGGATGATGTGTTGCTGGTGCATGCTTCGATGAAAGCAATCGGACCGGTTGAGGGTGGGGCGGATGAAGTGATCCACGCGTTCTCAGCATTCATGGCACCGGGTTTGTTGGTTCTTCCAACGCATACCTGGGACCAGATCGAAAAGGGCAACTTCTGGTATGATCCAACCGCAACCCCTTCGTGTGTTGGTATTCTTTCCAACCTGTTCATGCGGCGACCGGGGGTGTTCCGTTCGCTTCATCCCACCCATTCCGTCGCTGCCTTGGGTATCGGCGCGGAGTCATTCGTATCCGGCGAGGAGTGGACGGATACTCCTTGCTCAAGGGAGGGATGCTACGGAAAACTTTACGACATGGGTGCTCAGGTCTTGTTTCTGGGGTGCAGTCTGAAGCGCAACACCCTTTTGCATGGGGTTGAGGAGTGGAATAGCATCCCGGGACGCATAACTGAAACAATGGCTTTGTTCAGCATCCGCATGCCGAATGGGTCCACGATGGATCGTCCCATGCACCTTCATGATCAGACTCATGGTGATATTTCCCGAAACTACGACAAGATCGGCCCTATCCTGTTTGAACGCAAAATCGCTCGCAGTGGACGATTGGGTGACGCGGAATGCGTGCTTTGTGATGTGCGCCGTATGGTGGATTGTGTCTCGGAATACCTCAGGCTGGATCCGGATTTGTTTCTGGATGATCGTCCGGTCCCCGGATTCAGGCCGATCTGATTGGCGGCTGGTTAAGCTTCCCAGATGATTAAGGCATCATCGTTTCACGTTAAACGATGATGCCCTGACGATCGCCAAAAAACCTGACCCCAAATCGCGGGAATGTAAAAAAGATGTCAATAGCGAGTTAGTACGACAAAATTGTTGATCATTGTTAACCGCTTACTATTCTACATTCGTCCTTAATGCGCGAGGTATGCGATTGCCATTCAAAGCTTTCACCCAAAATGTTACCTAACAATAAATAAAACACCCAATAATATCATGAATGTTAGCCTTGGAAAAGATGAGAAAGTCATTTCAGAATACCAGTTTTCTCCAAATTTGGTTCTGTATTGGCTTAAGGCAAAATATACGCTTACTAACAAAAGAGTTGTAGGGTCATATCCGAATACTCTTTTATACCTAATTCCATTAGGAAACAGTCAAGTGGATCAGCCGCTAAAGAATGTCGCATCTGTCGTTGCTTCCACTAAGTTCAGCTTATTGAAATTCATCGTTGGATGGATAATGTTGGGGCTCGCGATAGGTCTTTTTGCATCCGCTGGAATTGGTTATGCAATTGGAGGGCTTCTGTTCCTTCTTGGATCAGTTGAGTCATTTGTTGAATGTCTGGTTACATACTTTGTGGTAATCAATAATGCGGGCATGCGTAGTGGATGGCGTATACTTATGTGGGAGAAACCCAAAGTTCAGAAGCTTGTCTCTGAAATCAACACAGCGACAGCTGAACTATAGTATATACTACTTCTGTTTGTTTGTCGGCAATATATGGGAAACTAACCCTGTTTTCCTGTATATTGCCCTATCATTAGCGGATGTATTTAATTCAGAAGAATGGAGCAGATAATTCATAAGTATGACATAAATACCATTGCTGAAGCATTTGTCGTATCGGGATTATTTGGTGTTTTTATTGGTGGCGTTCTATCGGTTATTGTGTGGAGCATACTAATAAACCGAAGAAGGCGTGTAAGTGTTGGGATTAGATGTCTGATGCTTGTTGTTTTCAGTATGTCCGGATTATTTACATCCCTCGTGTTATCAGCGAGAAATACGGCGAGGGAGATTGTGGATGATGTAGCCATGATATCTATTCCAAAACTGAGGGATCTCGCGTATGACAATGGTATAGATCCTGATTCAGTTGTTCCTGAAAAATGGGAGAGAATTTCGAAGGATTTTCATCAACTGCTTTTGTCTGAGGGGGAATCAAATTTAGTTTTTGGGGTGATTATTGATTTCGTATTCGGATATGTGGAACAACTGGATGTTTTTGCGTCATCGATCGAGTCCGTTGACACTATAGTCGAGTTTGGGCGGGTGTCAGCTAGAAGACGGGTTGATTCGATATCGAGCGTATCCATTGTATTGATATTGTCTCTTCCGGTATGTATATTTTTCGTCGCATTTTTTTGGACAAGGAGGATTGAGTGACTTGTCTTGACCCCCTGTGTAAGGGAAGTTGCCGCCTGAACTGAATACGACTCACAATGATTGGACCGAGGGCAGGATAGGGCCGCGACCGGAAGGGCTTCCGTGGGAGCCCTCCAGGTCATGATGATCCCGATGGAGTCGCAACCAACAACACCATTGGGGTGGGAGATCGCGACAATGAAAAGGATACCAAAAGAACGCAAAGAAGCGATACTTGCAAGCAGGCAGGGCCTGGTCGCATGAGAGGGGAGAATCTGCCAAACAGGATTGAATCACCAGACGCGACCTTTTCAAGAGGCCACTCAGAGAGAGGCGTTCTTTTCGATGTGGATCGCACCGTTAACGGTTTTGAGGTGCACTTCCGGACCACCCTCTCCAATCGTTCCCTTGAGTGAGTTTTTCCGAATCCGGCCCTCTCCAATCGTCACCGGAAAGTCGCAATGGATCGCACCGTTAACCGATTTTGCCTCCACACTCGCGTGGCAGGATTCCGGGAGCCTCAATGTCACGCTGCCGTTCACGGATTTGAGAGAAACCGGGTGAGCCCCTTCCTCAAACGAGGCCCGAACCGAGCCGTTCACGGTCGATAGATCCGCTTCGTTTCGCAGTCCGGTTGCAGTGACTTGGCCGTTTACGGAGCTTGCGTCGACTTCCCCCTGAACTCCGGTGATTTCGATGGGTCCATTGACGGTTCGGATTCCATCGAGCTTACAGTTCCGTGGCACCGTTAGCACGTAGTCAATCGATCCAGGGTTCTTCCGGAGTCCCTTGTCAATGAGGTTGGTCTTGATTGTGAGACGATCCCGGGAGGAGTCGATCTTTACTTCAAGGTTATCAAGGTGCTCTTGTGTCCTTGCCCTCTTGACTCCTTCTATGCGGACGGATGCTTCATCCCACACGTCAATGCGAACGGATCCGTTGACGTTGTCGAGACTGATCGAACCCTGTGGATCAATTGGATGATCCTGCGTGAACGTCTCCTGCAGTTTTTCCGCCGAAAGCGAAAGGGCGCTTGCGAGCCACAAGGTTGAAAGGAAGGTGATTTTTCTGATCATAATGAACGGATTATGGGTTGAAGTGAGGTTCGGAAATACCTCCGAACAAAGGGGAATACCTCAGCCATACGAAAAGGTAACAAGGAATATCCCCAAAATCTAAACGAGGCTTGAAGTCCGCATGACGCCACCTCAAATCGCTGACGCGCAAAATCGCATCCTTCCTTAGAGAATGCTGGAAGCCGGATCGGGAGTTCAGATTGCAGGCGTATCAACTGGACCTCAGGCGGCGTTGGTCTGCTGGTAGAGATACTTTTGGAAGCCGGTGAATGCTTTGTGGATCTCTTCGGGGTTTCCGCCAAGATCCTTCACGGCGTAGCCTGTTATGTTGACCTTATTGACTCCGCTTATAACGCGGTCTGCGCGGTCAACAAGGTCGCCTTTTTCTCCCTTCTTTTCATGCCGGTCTCGTGCCTTTGCAATCCGGGAAGGCGGAGCACCCCCAGAAATCGCCTTTGGCCGACTTGCGCCGACGCATCGGCTTGCCGCATAGCGGGCATTCGGGGGCATCCGCGGTTTGCTGCTTCGCGCGGGACTCAATGCGCCGCGCCATGAGCCGCTCGCCGAACCCGCCGGTCTCCTCGAAGCTTTTGCCCTGAGCCTCGATCTGGCTTTTGAGCATGTTCAGCGCACGGCCGATGATGATGAGCATGGCGTTCGCCACTACCACCGCATCGTCGTCGTCCAGCCAACCGGCGTATTTCTTGCGCTGTTCCAGCGCGTGCTTCGCTGACTCGTGGACCATGTCGTCCGCAAACGGCGCATCGTCGAGCGAGATCGCGTTGATAGCCCTCGCCCCGGGCGAATGTGCCGACCACGGAAGCTGGCCGCGGTCCAGGATAAACATCTCGTAGTCGCCGCGCAGTTCGCTCAGGCTCGCCCTCGCCACGTCGGTGAGCTTCATCTCCGTGTCTTTCGATGTCGAGGAACGCTCCGAGCCTTCGATGATGTTTTGCCTGCCGCTGCGCGCCGCCTGGGTCATCTGGTCATACTGCCGGCCCTTGGGGTCGTAGAACTTCGTCTCCGTCTCGCGGTGGTCGAAGGTTAGGAAACGGCGGCAAAAGCGCAGCGTGTCGAGCTGCACGATTGTGGCCAGCGTGAAGGAATGCAACCGGCGAAAGCCCCCATGTTTATCGAAGAGTTCAGGCATGCGAAACTCCTTTTTTTTGTGTGACCCGATTCACACCGCTGACAACATGACAAACTCCCCCAATGAGGTCAATCCCGTCAACGCTGTCACGCTCCCGCTCTTGGGTGAGTCCGCAGAGCTCTTCTGCTTGCCAATGAAGTCAACAAGGTTTCCATCATTCCTTCAGTGGCTTGGTCTTGCCCATGCTGCGGCCGGGGTCGAGCTGGTAGTGCCAGACACTGCGTAGCATGCATACCATCCAGGCTGGTTGAGTCGATTCGCCATGCCTCATTCCATGGCTATTTCTGCTCAAGGGTGGTACACTTTCAACTGCTGACGACTGGTACACTTTGGGTGAGGACTGACAGGGAACCAAATATGACCCGATTATGGCACTTTATGCGGACAGGGAGGAGTTGGGCTGATGAACTGCCAATTTGGCAGTAACTAGCAGTTTGTTAGCAGTTGATGTTGATTTCGATTTTGTGCTCGAGATCGCGCGGGACATTATAGTCAAATCAACGACGAAGCATTGCGCGGTATTCTTCGCAAAAAAACAAGACACCATGAATCGGCCTAACCCTTAAGTCTCCAGCCAAGCTTCGCTCCTAAGCTCGGACTTGAACGATGGTTGGGGTAGACGGGTTTCTCAAAAAAACACCATTCCGCGTCCGGATCCTCGAGTCCCATCGTTACCAATTCATTCTCCAGCAGTCACATGCATTTTCCCGATTGCCGAACATCAATCAGCAGACATTATCTGACCAAATAACCGACACTACCTCAGGAAAGACTCCATGACACCTCGAATCTTCGTATCAATCACGGTGCTTATCGCATTCAGTTCCTGCTCCAGTCCGTTGGATTCCTATCAGAGAGATTCTGATATCTATAGGATGAGACACCTCGTCAATTATGGTGAGCTAATCCAAGAGTTCCATGCGAAGACAGGGAGGTATCCATTCCAGGGCTTGAGCGATAAGACGATCAAAGTCTCGTTTGTCACTGCCGAGCAGGCGACCGAAGAAGCGGTGTTTCAATCGGATCGGGTCTTGAGCATATCGCAGGAGGATTTCAGGAAGGAAGTCTCCGCAGGATTGAACAGGGACGTTCGCCTTTGGTTCGACCCTCAAAGAGCTCCGACTTCTTTTCCTCTCTATTACCTATACGTTCTGGAAGGGGATACATACTTTTTTATCGTTCATCTTGGGGGGCGTTATTCCTTCGCTGCTGATCGTGGTTCGGGGTTCAGCCAGATCGAGATCAGCAATAGCCCGCCTGAGCATAAAGGGTTCTGGAAGTTCGGGGATTTGATCGCTGACCCCGAGTTCAATAACGCCGTTAGTGCGATGCCGGAGCGAAACGAATGGTTTGAGAAGCTCGATTGTGAGAATCGATAACACCGAACAATTGGCGGTTGGGAATGTCCTCTGGCTCGGCGATTTCCTTCGCTTTGACGTCGGCAAGTTTAGTGGGTCCCATCCCGCACTGAGTCACAACCGGAAAGCACATCATGAAGCATCCTGACGAAGAGAACGGCGACCTTTCCAACTCTACCCGGACCATGGCTCTAACACTCGTCGGTGTATTCATGACGATCATTCTATTGATCGTAGGAACCCGAAAAATCAGTGAAGAGCATGGTTTCGAAGTCTTGAAGTCTCCCTCCGGTTATCCCCGTGATGGGCAGACGACAATGATAACGATCGAGAGCGACGGGAAAACCACAATCGATGGTCATTTGGTCGAGGAATTCCAAATCATCACGATGGTTCAGAATAGACTCCAGGAAGTAGACCCCACTCAAACCCTATACGTAGTCATCCGCCCTAACGGGAAATGTTCCATGGAAGACTTTGCGAGAGTTCATGGACTCGTCAAATCCATCAACAGTGATCGGTTGCAGATATTCATGGAATAGGCAACTAGAGGGTTCCAGCCAAGCCTCGCTCCTAAGCTCGGACTTGAATGGAGGTTGGTCAATCCGGGTTTCTGAAAAATCCCACACCGTTCAAATACACGGGAAGGAGAGTCTCATCGTCACCCATCCATTCTCCAGCAGAACCCGGTGCATTCCCGATTGGCCCGTTAAGGCTTCAGTCTGAAGATCAAAACTGTGAGCGGGTCGACCAATACCCCATCGTCTGTGAACTTGAAGCCGGATGGATCCGATACGGGTAGGGTTCCGGACTCGTCATCATCCACGAGCAGTTCAGCTGTGTGCAGGTCAGTTATCGCAGTGAAATCCCGGGACTGATTGTCGGCATTGATGAAAACGAGGAAGCGTGTGCCATCCGTGGCGGTGCATGAATAGGCGATGGCAAGATCCTCTTGCCGGATCCCGGGCTCTTCAATCAAACGGATGTTGGCGTCAACTGCCGCTTTGTCGCCGAGTCGAAATGCGTCGGATGACCGGCGCAGCGCAATGAGGCCGGAGGTGTATCGACGCGTGAGCACGGCTTCTGGATACGCGGATGCATCGGTGGCTTTTGCCCAATCGAATCGGTTGATCGCATCGCTGGAGTCATAGGAATCATGGATGAAGTAGGGGTGGGTGATGGGCGCTCCGTCTTCATCCACCACAAGCGTGTATTTGTGTTCGGGCGTTCCTTCCGCCCGCCATTGCTTGGTGCGTCCGTATTCCTGCCCTCCGTGGAGAAAGGCAATTCCCTGGCTGGTGAGGAGCAGCGCAT
>JAPXRV010000015.1:0-47409 GCA_033813415.1 Opitutales bacterium
AGCTCGGCAATCTGTGCCTGCGTCAGCCATAACGTCTCGTTTTCAAAGCGGCACTGGATGCGCGTACGGCCATCCTCCGTCTGGTAAAGGATGATTTCGGATAGGGGCAAAGGATCGTCGCTCATGGCGTAACTCCCTTGGTGATCTCCTGGAGAAGGCCTTCGGTCTCCTGCTGCAGCTTGAGGATATCGGCGCTGATCTCAGCGAGCGTGCGAAGCTGGGGCGGCTCGTAGAAATGGCGGGTGAAGCTGATTTCATAGCCGATCTTGGTGTCGGCCTCAACAAGCCAGGCATCAGGGGTATAGGGCAGGACTTCCCGGCGGATGAAAGCCTCAATACCACCCTCCTCCAGCAGGGGGATTTGCTCGTAGTCGCGCAGTTCGCTGTCGGGCTCGTATTCGACGACGCAGGTTTTGCCATCCACTTCGACCTCGTAGAGGCCGTGCATGGGATCGGCTTTGGCCTTCCCAGACTTGTGGATCTTCTTGATCACGGGTGGGGCGTCCTCGACGCGCCAACTCACAGCAGCGATGATTTGCTTGAGGTCGGAGGTACTAATCTTAGCATGCCCTGAGCCTGTCGAAGGGAGCTGCTTCAAGGCCGTATCGACCTTTTCCAGAAACACATTGTGATCCTCGTAGAGTTCTTCACCGAGGGCCATACGTAGCTGGTGGGCAGTATTGAGGAGCATGGCATCCCGCTTCCAAGTGGATTCACTGAGGAGCTTCTTTTTCTTTTTGTCGGAGATGGCCTTCTTTGGCGTGTCGGCTTCGTCGTCGTCGGACGGGGCGGACTCCTCTGATTTTTCGGACCAGTCAGACAGAAGCTTCTCCAGGGCGGGGAGCGTTGCGGCCCAGTTCTCAAAAACGGCGTCTCCAAGCACCGCGTAGATCTCGGAGCGGAGGTCCTCATCGCCACTGGCAAAGCGCAGAGCCTCAATGCGCGAGCGGCTGAGCTGGCTGTGCAGTCGAAGCGGGCGCTCGACCTTCACCTTCCAATATCCGAAGGCGGCATTGGGAAAAATTTTCGACTGTGGCGTCTCCTCAAAGGCAAGAAAGGTATCGCAGATCCGCTGGATGTCCTCAGCGGCGAGTTCGCAGTTCTTTTTGCCCATGTTCTTGCGCAGGGGGCGGAACCATGAGGTGGCGTCGATGAGTTGAACCTTACCCTTGCGATGCTCAGCCTTCCGGTTGGTGAGCACCCACACGTAGGTGGCGATGCCGGTATTGTAGAACATGTTCAGCGGCAACGCGACGATGGCCTCCAGCCAGTCGTTTTCAATAACCCAGCGGCGGATGTTGCTCTCTCCCTGCCCGGCATCTCCAGTGAAAAGAGACGAGCCATTGTGAATCTCGGCGATGCGGCTTCCGAGCGGGGTGTCGTGTTTCATCTTACTGAGCATGTTGGCCAGAAAAAGCATCTGGCCGTCGCTGCTGCGGGTGATGAGGGAGTATTCCGGGTCACCACCGTGCTGGATCACAAAACGGGTATCCCGGACTCCCTTCTTGCCACCTTCCCCACTCATGCGCTCGAGGTCGCTTTTCCAACTCTTGCCGTAGGGTGGATTCGCAAGCATGAAGTCGAAGCTCCGTGAGCGGAACTGGTCGTTGGACAAGGTGGAAAATGCAGGGCCACCGACGATGTTGTCCGCCGCATCGCCATCGCCTTTGAGAAGCAAATCGGCTTTGCAGATGGCGTAGGTCTCAGCGTTGATCTCCTGCCCGTAAAGATGGGTGGCCACCTGCTTTCCATGCGCGGTGGCAATCTGCTGGAGCGTTTCCTCTGCAACAGTCAACATCCCGCCGGTGCCGCAGGCGCAGTCATAGAGTAAATAGGTGCCGGACTCGATTTTGTCGGCCACAGGCAGGAACATGAGGCTGGCCATGAGCTTCACGGCATCGCGTGGAGTCCAGTGCTGCCCGGCTTCCTCGTTGTTGTCCTCATTGAACATGCGCACCAGATCCTCAAAGATCGTGCCCATGGCATGATTATCCAGGCCGGGAAGGTCTTCCGTAGGATTCGGGCTGAGGTTGATGTCTTTGCTCAGGAACTTCTCGATGAGCTGCCCAAGGCTGTCGGACTCGACAAGCTTGTGGATCTGGTTCCGGAATTCGAAGTTCCGGATGATGTCCTGCACATTCGGCGAGAAACCATCGAGGTAAGCGATGAAGTCGTCTTTGAGGGTCTGCTGTGTCTTGCGGGATTTGAGGTCGCGCAACAGGAACGGGGAAGTATTGTAGAACGCCTGTCCCGAAGCGACCCTCAACGCGTCGTCCTGGTTTACCACGCCTGTCCTGTCGAGCGCTGCCTTCATCTCAAGAACGGCCTCCTTTGTGGATTCGAGCACAGCATCCAAGCGCCGCAGCACCGTCATGGGAAGGATAACATCGCGGTACTTGCCACGAACAAAAACGTCGCGCAGAACATCGTCGGCGATGCCCCAGATAAAATTGGTAATCCGGTTGAGTTGGGAAGTATCCATGAAAGCAGTATCCGTTATATGGCTGAAAGCATTCCACTGGCACGAACTGCCATTGGGGCGCGTTCAGCCAGCCAAGTATAATCTGATCGGGGACGTGAGCGCCAGCAAGGAAGTAGGTGTGACATTGGCATTGCGTTGCACAGGGGATAACTGGAACGGGCGTTACCGAAACCCAGATAAACCCATGCAGTCTGAAAGATCAAGTGTTTGTGCTTAAGCCCAAGCATTGAGGACCAAAGCTTATTTAACAGTTGTCTTGTTCACACTACTCTTACTGCGGCTCGGACACGGTCACCTGCTGCGAAAGCACCGATGATGGACCCACGCTGATGACAAAGTCTCCGGGTTCAAAGACAAAGCTTCCATCAGCCAGGAAGTAACCCAGCTCGGCTTCGGTCAGACGGAAACGCTGCACACTGGATTCGCCGGAAGCGAGGGCCACACGGGCAAAGCCCTTTAGCTCCTTCACCGGGCGCACCACTTGAGCGGCCGGATCGGTGAGGTAGAGCTGCACAACTTCAGTTCCGGCACGCGAGCCGCTATTGGAAACCGTGACCGTCACATCGATGGTCCGTGGGCCGGTCACTTCCACCTGCAGGTCTGAATATTCAAAGGTGGTGTAGCTCAGCCCATGCCCAAAGGGATAGAGCGGATCATTTGACTCATCGTTGTAACCAGACCAGAAAACCGATGGGTTGGGATTTGGCCGGCCTGTCCGGTCATGGTTATAGTAGATCGGAATCTGCCCAAGCGATCGGGGCCAGGACATCGTCAGCTTCCCCGATGGGTTCTCCTCTCCGAACAGCACCTGTGCGATTGCGTCTCCCGCACGTGAGCCACCGTGCCATGCCGTCAGGATAGCCGGTATCTTTTCGGAGGCCCATGGGATGGTAAGCGGGCGGCCATTCATGAGCACGAGAATGATGTTCGGATTCACGGCGTGAACCGCTTCGAGCAGCTCCTGCTGAAGGCCGGGCAAACCGATATCGGCCCGGCTTCTACCTTCGCCCGACTGGTGCCCGAGTTCCCCCAACACCATAACCACCACCGAAGACTTGCGGGCAAGATCAATCGCATCCTCAAAGCCACTGCGATCCGACAGATTGATGTCAACCAGATCGCCCATTCTACCGATGTTATTGGCGAGCCTAACCCCTTCCGCATGAGCGAAATCAATCCCGAGATTCCGGAATCCTTCCACCACAGAGACCGCAGAATTTTCCACGGCCATACCCCGCCAATTCCCGATCGGACTGTCCTTGTCCGCCGCCAGAGAGCCGATCAATGCAATCTTTCCGGCGTCTTTGGATAGTGGAAGAAGATTGCCCTCATTTTTCAGGAGCACGATGGACTGAACCGCTGCCTCAAGTGCCAACTCGAGGTGTTCGCCCCGTAGCATGACCTCCTTTTCCCGGGCTTCGTCTATGTAACGATAGGGGTCTTCCAACAAGCCGAGCTCAGCCTTCACCCGAAGCACACGCAAAACCGCATCGTCGATCAACGACTCCGGAACAAGTCCATCTCTTACCAGATCCGCAAGGTGAGCAACATAAGCAAACGATTCCATGTCCATGTCGGACCCGGCCAATATCGCACGCTGGGCCGCATGGCGAAGATCCGCCGCAGCCCCGTGGACCGCGATTTCGGCAACCGAAGCCCAGTCCGATACCACAAATCCATCAAACCCCCACTCGCCTTTCAGAATGTCGCGCTGAAGCCCCTCATGGGCAGTCGCCGGGACTCCCTCTATCAAGTTGAAGGAGTTCATAACCGTCTGCACTCCGGCTTCCACAGCCGCTTTGAACGGAGGAAGGACGATATTGTGAAGCGTCCGTCCATCAATATTCGCGCCAGTGTAGTCGCGCCCTGCAATCGGGAACCCGTAACCCGCGAAATGCTTCACGCACGCCGCCAAGGTATCGGGACTGGAGAGATCGCTGCCCTGGTATCCCCGCACCTTCGCCTGTGCTACTTTCGAGGTCAGATAGGGATCTTCTCCACTTCCCTCCATGACCCTCCCCCAGCGGGCATCACGGAAAACGTCGATCATGGGTGAGTACACCCAGTTCTGCCCGGCCGCCGTGGCCTCAATTGCGCTGACGCGGGCGGTCCGCTCCATCAGGTCGAGGTTCCAACTCGAGGATTCACCAAGCGGGATTGGGAAAGACGTGCGATAGCCGTGGATGACATCATATCCAAAAAGGAGCGGTATACCGAGTCGGGATCCCTCCACGGCAAGTTGCTGCATCTTCCGGGCGGCTTCAGCCCCGGTGACATTGAGAACGGCTCCGACCTTTCCTGTTCGGATGTGCTCATACTTGTCGGCATCGGAACCCTCGGTCGGAGCAGGGCCGGTAAGGTCCCATTCGGAGGCATACAGATTCAACTGTCCGATCTTCTCCTCCAGAGTCATCTTCTCCAGAAGCTGATGCGCGGTGTCGACTCCCGAAAGGACACTGGCTGATACAAAAATAACAAGGGGGAATAGCAACTTCATGGGGCTACAGATCTACAAAATGGAATCAAACAAACACTGAATCGCTTTCCCGCACAAAGAACGGGATCACAATCATGCGAACATTCAAATCACCATGGAAATGCCAGCCCCGCAAGTCAAGGATCCCCGGGATAGCGGACGCACCCATATTTTCACCGGAATTTTCATGAACATTGCTTGACACCGCCAACGCTTATCGCAATTATACGATCATAGCGCTCGACAAATCGAATCTCTTTCCTGCTCACACAGTGGCTTTGGCAGAGTTTGCGGAAGGGCTCGGACATCCGGCCAGGATTTCGATTGTCACCGAGCTTATGAAGCATCCCGACGGTTTGTGCTGTGGAGAACTGGTGGAACGAATGCCGTTGGCCCAAGCCACCGTATCCCAGCATATCAAGGTCCTGCAGCGGATCGACTTGCTGGAGGCAACCAGCCAACACACCCGCATGATATACCGTCTGCGCCAAGACAAACTCAAGGATTTCTGCAAGGCATTCCAGCAAACACTTGGAACACAAGACTGCGGGAATAAATCCCCATCCGCCCTCATTGAAGCGGCATCCGTTGTGATGCTCTGATCGAAGTCCCATTTCATCCACAATACACACACCCGCGCCGCAAGCATCAGCATATCCTTATTCGCTCATATGAAAAAGAAAACGTCCAAACCCGCCCCACGTATCGTCATCGTCGGTGCCGTCGCAGGCGGGGCCAGTGCCGCGGCCCGTGCCCGTCGCCTCAATGAGCACGCGTCCATCACTCTCTTTGAAAAGGGTCCCGATGTCTCTTTCGCCAATTGCGGTCTACCTTACCACATCGGTGGCGAAATCCCCGAAAGGAGCCGTCTGGCGCTCCAGACCCCCGAGTCACTCAAAGCCACCCTCAATGTGGATGCGCACATCCGTCACGAGGTGCTTTCGATCAATCGGGAAGCCAAATCCATTCAGGTGAAAAACCTCGTATCGGGCGAAACCTTGAAGGCCCCCTACGACAAACTGATCCTGTCACCGGGCGCATCACCGATCCGCCCACCGCTGACTGGCCTCGATGACCCGCGCATCCTCACCTTGCGCAACCTTGAGGATATGGATCGGATCAAGGCACTCGCCGCCACCAGCCAGCGGGTGCTCGTCATCGGAGCAGGCTTCATCGGGCTTGAAATGGCGGAGCAACTCACCCACCTCAAGAAACAGGTCACACTCGTCGAGCTTCAGCAACAGGTTCTACCCCAGATGGATCCGGACCTGGTTCGTCCAGTGGAGAAGGCGCTTCGGAGCGCGGGGATCAAGGTCATCCTCGGAGATGCAGTGGAATCCTTTTCGGGTCGCCCGGACGCGGTTGAAGCCTGTTTGAAGTCGGGAGAACGGGTTCAGGCGGATCTCGTGATCCTCTCGATTGGGGTGCGCCCTGAAAGCGCACTCGCTAAAGCCGCCGGACTGGATCTGGGAGCACGTGGGCACATCATGGTCAATGAATGGCAGCAAACCAGCGATCCGGATATCTACGCCGTCGGCGACGTCGCCGAAACTCCTGACCCCATTCTGGGTAATTCTTCGTCCATTCCACTCGGAGGGCCCGCAAACCGGCAGGGCAGGGTAGCGGCTGACCACATCCTGATCCCTGAAACCGCACGACCCTATCCTGGATCCATTGGAACCTCCATTGTCCGTGTGTTCGGGATCGATGCGGGAATAACGGGGTGCAATCAGGCCCGCCTCCGCGCATCGAAAGTCGAATATGAGGGCACAACCGTCACCGATTTCCACCACGCCAGTTACTTCCCGGGAGCACAGGACCTGACCCTGCGCATTCTCTGGGACAAGCATACCGGGCGAATCCTTGGAGCCCAAGCGGTTGGCCCGAAGGGCGTGGACAAACGCATCGATGTCATGGCAACTGCCATTCGCGGGAAGATGGCTTTATCGGATCTAGAGCACCTCGAACTGTCCTACGCTCCACCTTTCGGCTCTGCCAAAGATGTCGTCAACATCGCGGGATTCGCCGCGCTCAATCGTCTGGATGGCTTGCTCGATCCCGTCGACACCCTCGATGCGATTGGGCCGGACGCCCAGATCGTGGACGTGCGCCCGGCAGTAGTCAGCAGCATCAAGGCCATCCCTGGGGCTCTCAACATCCCCTTGGATCAATTGAGGCAAAGGCTACAGGAGATCGACCCCAAACGGCCAGTCCTCACAGTGTGCGCCAAAGGGAAAATGAGCTACTTCGCTGCCCGCATCCTTCAGCAGCACGGATTCAAAGCCCGCAGCCTCAGTGGTGGACTCTCGCTCCAACCCGAGACTCCCCCCGCCGAACTTCCCGATGACGCTCCGGAACCAGCTCCAACACTTCAGCCAGCCCCCGCAGCTGAAGCCGTAAGCGCGCGCACCCGTGTGCTCGACGCCACCGGGCTGGCCTGCCCTGGCCCAATACTGAGACTTAGCAACACATTGGAGGAGCTGTCACCCGGAGATGTCCTCCGTGTAAGGGCAAGCGACAGTGGATTCCCGACCGATTTCACAGCATTCTGCTCCAGCCGCGGACTCGAAAACCTTGGGTTGGAACAAAACGGCACCAACTACGTTGGCACCCTCCGGGTCCCCCTCACGTCACACGATAGACCCGCAACTGACCCTTCAACCGTTGTTGGGAACGGGAATGCCACACTCGTCGTCTTCTCACAGGAGATGGACAAGGTCATGGCGGCTCTCATCATTGCGCTCGGAGCAAGGGCCATGGGAGGTAAAGCGAGTCTGTTCTTCACCTTCTGGGGACTGAACGCCCTGCGCAAAGACCAGCAATCGATCCCGGTCAGCAAAACCTTCATGGACAGGATGTTCGGATGGATGCTCCCGCGTGGAGTGAACAAGCTTCCGCTCTCCAACATGGACTTCGCCGGTCTGGGTAGAAAAATGATGAAGGACCGGATGGCGTCCAAAAACCTTCCCAATGCCGCCGGCTTACTCGAAGAAGCCCGCAAACAAGGTGTGCGCATGATCGCCTGTGGCATGTCGATGGAAGCCATGGGCTTAAAGGCCGAAGAACTCATCGATGGAGTGGAATTCGGCGGGGTGGCGGAATTCCTCTCAGCCTCGAATAAAAGCGACACCAACCTCTTCATCTAGTCCGCCCCGCAACATCGAACTCACTGTCAACGGATTCCCGCTTTCGAGAAAGGTTGCCGTTCATCGCTACGGATAAGTTGCACCCCAACTTGCAGAACTTCTGCTTTTCTGCATATTAGACCCATGAGGGCAACCATTTCTGTTTCAGGGCGAGGACTGATTGCGATTCCCGCCGAGATGCGCAAAGCAGCAGGCATCCGCCCGCAGGACACGCTGCTTGCAGAGACCACGCCTGAAGGCATTCTTATCCGCCCTGCATTGACCCTGCCTATCGAGATCTACTCGCCTGAACGTATCGCGGAGTTCGATTCGGCGGAATCCGAACTGGCCGAAGAACTGACGAAGCGCGGAACAACGGCCTGAAGCATGCGCATTTTTCTTGATGCCAATATCCTCTTCTCCGCCGCGAAGAGCAACGGAGCGGTTCGGGTCTTTCTCGAGAAACTAAGGGCGCTTGGACACATTCTCGTTGCAAATGGATACGTGATGGGAGAAGCACGCCGCAATTTAGAAGCAAAATTCCCATCCGCGTTGGTCGATTTCGACGCACTCATCCATAATGTGGAATCCTCGGGAAATAGCTGCCGCCCTTTAGGCAAAGAAATCGTTCCATCCTTGCCCGAGAAATATCGTCCTGTCCTCGCTGCGGCCATTCACCTCCGCTGTCAGATCCTCCTGACTGGGGATAAAACGCATTTCGGGCCACTTTACGGCCAAACCATTGCGGGGGTGCATGTGCACTCTCCAGCCAGTCTTGCCGCACACCTGCTCCCATAGCGATCCGGGCATCGTTGCCGGACATTTCGTTAGCTCGCGCTTTCCGCTCAAAAAACGTCTTCCTTGGTGTGCTCAGTGCCTCCGTGAGAGAACCATCTTTTTTCAACATGCAGCCCCTCGGCTTCGGCTCAGGGCATCATCGTCCGCGAAGCGCATCAACCCAAAGCAGCGGGGGCGTATCGCGTTCGCCCCGGCAAGATTAAGGGCAAAGGTCAGGGATTAAGAACCGATTCTCAAAGAGGAAATCCGACGGATATCCGCACCGCGTTCATGGAGACATTCGGATCCGCCAAGCCCAGGTTCGACACATGGTGGTAACGAACGCCCAGCTCAAATGTGCGATCCAGCCACCTCAAACCTTTCAGCCCCACTCCCGCCTGATAGTGTCCGCACACATCCGCACCCACTCCCTCAATATCGGCCGCGACGTAGACCGGACCGCCACCGAGAAACACATAGGGTTCAATCCCATTCTCAAGCGGAGAAAACACCCATGCACCCAGAAACGCAAAGGTGAACAAACCGCAGTCATTCCGGTCCACCGTATCGGTGTCGGATAACATCGCATGAAAGGTCGTCTCCATCCACAAATGATGGCTGGCGGGCTTCCATGATCCCGGCGACGCCGGCTCATAGTTCCGCAGCAGGGCATCCCAACGCAGGGCTAAATCAGCCGCCTGAACCCGTTCAGTCGTGTCCCCAAAACCGGGTATCGAACTGCCGTATCCGACCAGAACCTGATCCGGTTTCCAGTCAAGAGCGAACCCGGCCTGGGTCCAGCCCGACAATAGACTGAGAAGCCCGATAACAGTGGACAACCTTAGCGCCCTCAGGCCCGTCCCGTAACACCGACCTGAAGTCCGTTCCAAATGCATAGCTGCGATCCTTTACTGTCCGAGAATCACCACATCGTGCGGAGCGGCCTCCCGTTGACCGGAGTTTGTCACCCGGATGTAGCGGGCACGCTCTTTGAGATCCGCGAGGGTTCCTGCCCCCACATACCCCATCCCGGACTGCAATCCACCGATCAGATCCTTGAGGATGTCCGCCACTTTTCCAGCCAAAGGCTTCATGGCTTCGATACCTTCGGGAGTGACCTTCTTCCCCACATCACTTTGCTGATGACCGTATCGGGCAGCGGATCCGTCGTTCATCGCGCCCAAACTGCCCATCCCGCGGTATTCCTTATAAAGTTTGCCATTGTATTCGACGGTTTTGCCGGGCGCTTCCTCGGCACTGGCGAGCAAGCCACCCAGAATCACCGCATCGGCCAGTGTCAACGCCTTCACGATGTCACCCGATTTCGTGATCCCGCCATCCGCGATAAGGGTAACCCCACACTCGCGGGCAGCACGGGATGCAAGATACAGCGCTGTGAGCTGCGGGATCCCCACCCCCGCGACCTGCCGGGTCGTGCAGATGGATCCGGGCCCCTGACCCACTTTGATGATGTTCGCTCCGGCTTCGGCCAAAAACGCGACACCGGACGCGGAAGTCACATTCCCAGCAATAATCGGAGTGGTCGGAAATGCTTCGCGAAGCAGCCGGACAGTCTCACCCACACCCTCGGTGTATCCATGCGCAGTGGACACCGCCAATGCGTTTACACCGGCTTTGATCAGCTTGCGGGTATGAGCGCAAATCGCATCCCGGTCGAGTTGTCCATCGCCTCTGCGCTTGGCCGAAATCGCAACCCCGCAAAGCAACCTGCCCTGAGGATCGAGCGAAGATCCACTGGTATCCCGGCCTTCGAGTGAAAATGTTTTCACCCGAAGCACTTCATCCAGCTGACGCTCATCCGAGAAATTGTAATGGATCAAACCCAGCCCCCCGCAAAGGGACATCGCGATCGCCATTTCCGAACCGGTAACGGTGTCCATGTCCGACGAAATGATCGGAATCTTGAGAAACAGCCCGGGAGCAAGCTCAGTCGCGACCTTGGTTTCGCGCGGCAGAACATCGGAGTGCCGCGTCGCCAATGACACATCATCAAAGGTCAGTGCAAACGGAGCAGCGGTCTTGAACAAGCGATCCGCATCGAAAAGGAAGGCTTCGTCCAAAGGAAGTTCGGCAAATGGTTTCATTTGCCTTCGCCAGTATGAGTAGCGAACCATCGGACGCCAGAAAATATTCGCTCCTATTGAAAAAGAATCCTAATGGTTCTCATCAGGACGTTCCACCACACCTGTCTATCCGCTCATGCGATACCACCTCGACTTCAGACCCTACAGCCGACATTTCAGTGAGCCCACCCCTCTCGGACAGGCTCAGGCACTCGAACGGGCCGGTATCATCGTCCGGCTCACCGATACGTCCTCCGGCTCGGTCGGATACGGGGAAGTTGCACCGCTGGAGTCGTTCGGAAGCGAATCCCTCGATGGCGCCCTGCAGCAATTGCGAAGCCTCTGTGGAATCATCTCATCGGACGACATCACCCAACTTGTCCTGACAGGATTCCCCTGCTGCGGGTTTGCCTTGTCCGAAGCCCTGTTACAATCCAGGATAGCAGCAGTTGCCCGAGCATTAGAAACCACAAAACCGCCAATTGATAAGGTTCCATGCGCCGCCCTCGTGGCTGGATCCGCCGCCGATCCTGCAGTTGAAATCTCCCGGCTGGCCACGCTCGGCTACCGCTCCTGCAAAATCAAACTGCGCGCGAGGCGACCGGAGCAGTTCCCGATACCTCCCGAAACCCTGCTTTCCGCTGCCCGAGCCAACAACATCCGGATCCGCTTCGATGCGAACGAATCCCTCTCGGTATCGGATGCCAGGGAATGGCTGGACATCCTGAGCAACGACCCCGATTCAGTCGAATTCCTGGAGCAACCTCTCGACCGGATGATGATCGACGAGATGCGTGAACTCGCTGAGGACTACCCGATTCCAATCGCACTTGACGAAAGCCTCGGCGCGCTGCGGCTGAGCATTCTCAAGAAGGAATCCATGGATCTCGACCAATTCCTGTGGGTTATCAAGCCCGCTCTCGGCGATACTTTTCTGGCGGAGCTGGCCTCCATTCCCCAGGACAAGCGCATCGTGTCCTCTGTCTTCGAAACCGCGATCGGATTCGAGGCGGTGTTGCGCCACGCAAAGGACTCCGTAATTCCCGCCGGACTCGGCACACTTGACGCTTTCGCTCCAGATCCATGGAAACTGCACACCGCCGGACCTTTCATCCACCGGATCGGTTGGACCCGGTTGCCATACGACAAACTCTGGCGTAGTGTTAAACAGCACTGATCCTTTCATGCACACCCGTTTCCAGAATCCGGGAAAGGAAGAAACCCTTGCCTGGTTGCACGCCAATGACCTTCATCGGGCGGTTCACCTCCTTGAAACCACCCTGCCAACCCTCTCGCAGGATCCGGGGTTTCATGACGTGATCGTTTGCACCCGCTCGACCGAAGACACGATGGGATATGCTTTGGCGGTCATCTTCGCCGATAAGCGCCTGTGGATCTCCAATCCGAACTGGAAGACCGAAAGCTGGAGACAAGTTGCCGGACAGGTTCAACCCGACCTCGTTCTGGGAGAAGAATGCCCCTTGACGCCGTCGCACCAACGAAAACAGGATCATGGACCGGAAGGTCCGGAGATTATGATCCCGACTGGTGGAAGCACAGGATCGATACGCTTCGCACGGCACAACCTCGACACCCTCTCCGCCGCGATGGAGGGAGCTCATCAGTTCTTCTTCGTGATGGATGCGCACGACGCCCGGCACATTCCCTTCTCCTTCTATTGCCTGCTGCCGCTGTGGCACACCAGTGGGTGGATGCAGTTCATCCGCGCATGGCTGGGTGGTGGCCGCTGGATAAGCCGCAGCCCGTCGTCCTGGGACCCGGAAGAGGATCGCAGCACCCTCGCGACGCACCCTTATCAGGTGTCCTTCGTTCCCACCCTCCTTCAACGCCTTCTGCGCACGCCGGAAGGACGCAGTCTCCTGCCGCTCTTTTCGAGAATCTACCTCGGTGGGGCGGCCTGTACCATGGAAACCCTCCGCGAAGCGAGCGCCTGTGGAGCCAACATGTGGGCAACCTATGGCATGACCGAAACAGCGGGCATGATCGCCGGCTTCAAGGTCGATCAAAACTGGAATGAGAGATCAGGAGCCGCCGTGTTCCCGCATGCGGAGATCTCCATCCATCCCACAAGCGAGGGCAGCCCCAACCATCGGCACCCCGGACACAAGCGAAGCGGGGAAATCCTGCTCAAGGCACGCTCCCTTTGCCTCGGATACGGGCTGGAGGCACTCAAGCTCGACCATGACAACTGGTTCCCCACGCGAGATGAAGGATTCTTCAGCGAGGACGGACGGCTACGGGTTATCGGACGACTCGACCGCATCATCATCAGCGGAGGTGAGAAAATCGATCCCGACGAGGTGCGTAGGATACTGCTCGAGGATCCTCGCGTGGCCGATGCATGGATCGGATCGATTCCCGACCCGGAATGGGGCCGAAAGGTAGTCGCCCTGTGGGTTCCCCGTTCAAGCTCCGGAGAGATTGATCAGGCGGCGATCTGCGCGGATCTGCGTCTTCGCATCGAAGCCTTCAAGCTCCCAAAACAATGGAAATGTCTCGAAGCCATCCCCCGTGATGAAAAAGGCAAACTCCCCCAAAGCCTCCTCGAATCCCTCCTCGCATCCTAGCGCATGCCATGCTCCGATGAACCCACCTGAGCATGGGATGATCATTCAATCGCCCCGTTTTCGTGGAGTTCACTTATTTCGTGCTTAACCGTCTTCCTCTCCGCGCTCCGCGCCTCTGCGAGAGACAAACCCGCTTCCAATCCTGTGAGTCGTGCAAATCCTGTCCAAAAAAGCCGGAGCAATTATCCCACAGGTCGATCCAATCGACATATGCCTCCGACATGTCGACGAAATCGTATTTCATAAACACGTCGAACAGCTGCCGGGACCTCCTTTCGTCTCCAATCCGTTTATCATTCGCGGGATGCCGTCCTTCGTCAACGATGTCCACGCCGCCTAATATGATTCTCATCCAACTTCGGGTCTTGAGTGCAGACCCGACGCAGTCGGATCAAGCGGGCGTGAAAGGCATTTTTCCCATCATCGCGAATCAATCATGATCGAAGGTTCATTTCCCTTTTCGTGGAGTTCGCGTATTTCGTGGTAACGCTTTACGCTCAACTATTCGTCCGTTCCGGTTCCCCGGGAAACCACGCTCACCAACCCAGCCAATCCCGCAGCACAGGCTCGAGTTCATCCGCGATCTCCTGATGCTGGGGCGCGATCGGATGGGAATCGAATGCTGATCCCGGACGGTATCCCAGCTTGACCTTCCGCACCCGATCCGGACGCACCTCGCTGAAATACGCAACCACAGCATCCAGACTCGCTTCTAGTGCCTTTGCGCGAGGTCCGCCCCATCCGGCGTCCTCCGGATTGTGCATCGGGCTACTGCATACCACCACCCGCGCGTCGGGATGCACCTCCAGAATCCGCTCCACGAAACGGATATAGGGAGCAGCGTAAGCTTCGACATCCAACACCCCGGGCGTAAAATCATTGGTGCCCAGGCAAATCACCACCGCATCGGGCTGATACAGCGCATGATCCCATACCGCTTCCGCCGTATCGGGAACCGCACGTTCAAAAAACTCCGCTGCCTTCACCTCCTCGGTGTTTCCCGACCAATCCCGGACGATACCCTTTCCGCCATAGCTCACCAGATGCACCTGTGCCTCCAGCCGACGGCCGAGCTCCCACCCGAATGCCATCTCCGCGTTGTGGGTGTGGCTTCCGAAATGCGAAAATGGCGGGATGTATTCATTTTTGTCCCCACCTGTGATCGAATCCCCGATGAACATCAAGCGGCGTTCCGGAAGTTCTTTGCAGTCCAGCCACTCCGTGCCCTCATCCACCACAAATCCACCAAAGCGGGCGACGCCTTGCCAGGCCTCTGTCCGGCGCACCAATCGGATCCTGTAGAACTCATCCTTATCCAGCGTGTCGGAGATCACATACTCACGCACCGGGCCCTTGACCTCCAGACGCTCTAAAGGAACCGTATCCAGGGTGACATTGAAATGCGCCTCCTTGTCCTGCTCCGGACAACCCGCGATGATCTTGATCGACTTCGTGCCGGTGAAGCCCACCTCAATCACGCTCCCGGGAAATCCCATGTGGATCAGCCCGTCCGGAGCCGTCCAGGTGCGCCCCATGATACACACAGGCGCAACGTAGGCCTCCGAAGCCGACAGAAAAGGAACAGATGAACCCAGCAACATCATCGCCGCCATAGCAGGTAATACTTTCATGATTCTACAATACAGGGATTAGGGGAATACCGACCCGGCCAGAGCACCCATCCCGAGCCTCCGCCCAGCCGATTACCCGAACTATGCCACACCCTCACCCCAAAATGCAACCTCTGATCAAGTCCAGGCTGGGTCCGTAAATAGTGGAAAAAAGAATCTTAACCACAAAGCGCACAAAGGACACAGAGGTTTGTGATGGGAAGAGGCGACCTTCTATGTGACCTTTGTGAGCTATGTGGCTAAATCATCCATCTCGCATTTTTTCGCATTTTTGGTGCAGTTCATGGTTCCTCTTGCATCCTATTGGCCTACCAAACAAGTTGCGAGCAGGGATGGTCCCGCTATTGCGTGGGGTCGAAAAGGTTCTCTCACAAAGGCTCAAAGGCACCAAGCGAATGTTCAAGAACTCCATTGGTCCACTTCTTGAATCTTCTCCGACGCTGAGGACGGCCCCACGCGTCTGTCCTGTAAGCCTCGAACAGGCAGAGGGTCTCTTCCCAAATCTGCTCCCGCACCTCCTTTGCGCGCTTTGCGCCTTTGTGAGAGCATACTATTCTTCAAATCTCGAAGAAGCCGAATTTCACAACCACCAAGATGTGCACCTGGTTATTACGTCTCTGGAGTGATGGAGGAGGCAACGAGACGCCATGTGCCGCATTGGAGCTGCCAGCAGTCCATATATTGAGCCGTTGCCTCAATCACGCGGGAACCAACATTTACCCGGAATGCAGACTGTCCCATGACAATTCCGATGGGTCCAATGACAAACATTTCCATATCAACTGAATCAAGATAGCGCGGGTCCTTAGCGGCTCTCCAAATGAAATAGATCATATTTCCATCGTTGCATATGAGCACGAACACGCTTGCAGGCATGAGGCAGAAGATAAGGGATATCAGAGAACCTAAACAGTTGGTAAGGGTGGTCACGACACGCGTTGTTTTAGTTCTTCGATGAGTTTGGGAATCCTTTCCTGGTAATCGGAAATCGACTGAATGCTGGCAAGTTTCAGTCTCTGTGAAAGATCCTCGGATATCACACCCACCTCGACCATCCACTTCAACTGCCGATCGATTCCGGGAGGTGTCGACTCCAGCCACGTGCAAACCCTCTGAATCAGGGTGGGCATCCCGAAAACCTCGAGCACATATGGAAATCCCATAGACTCTGGATAGACCGTGGAATACCAATCCAAAAAGCCCTCCTTCGTTTTCACTCTATTGAACCACGGGATGGCCCGACCTTGCAGAAGGTGCTCAAAATCTTTGGAGAATCGCACAACGTCTTCTTCAGATTCGATCGTCCACCAATGGTCTCGATTCTCCTGTGGGCTCAACCTGGTATTCCAATAATCCACGCCATCATCAAGCCACCCCATTATGGGAACGGACCAACGATGACCACACCACAAGTTCACGGCAACCTTCCCTCCGTTCTTTGCCCACCATTTGTCCAATTGTAAGTCAATTCCGAGATTCACATCGACGCCACGCAACCAATAAAGACGTGGATTTTCGTTGCCCCAATGGCTAAAGAACGGAACCGACGCCAGTTGCATCTGAAACGCCTTCGTCAGTGTGCGGGAGATCATAGGTTATCTTATCGACCACTATTGCTGGTTCCTGCCCAAACGCCCTGATCGGCGAAGGGATCGGTTGATGCAGTTGAGATTGTTCGATTATTGACAAATTGGCGATGCAAAAACCTGGTGGCGATGCAGCGCAGCCTTCCAGCACCAATGCCGAGAGGCTTATCGAGAAACCACCACGAACGCACACCCGCCATTTATTCCTCTGGAGTGATAGAGGAGGCAACGAGACGCCATGTGCCGCATTGGAGCTGCCAGCAGTCCATATATTGAGCCGTTGCCTCAATCACACGGGAACCAACGGTCACCCGGAAGGAAGACTGTCCCATGACAATTCCGATGGGTCCCATCATCCGGATACTCAGGTCAGCGATCTCCAGTTGATCGAAACGCAGTCCGGAAGCACAGAGACCATGGATAAACGCCTCTTTTCCCACACGCTTTCCGTGTGAATTCACGCCTTCGAAATCATCCGAAAGCAGACGGGTGAGCGCCTCACGATCCCCGCAGCGTTCGGCATCCGTCAGCCGCTTCTCCAACTCCATTAGTTCCTTCGACATATCGATTCAATCCGGTTTATCCCGCCTGCCCGCGAGCCTACAAGCCATGAACAGCGGAATCGGGTCGGGCATATTTTACGTAATCGAGAATGATCGCATCCCGGCGGGGCCGCAAGACCGAAGCCCTCCAGCGAGCTTTGCGAGGAATTTTGGAAAAGAGAATCCTAACCACAAAGCGCACAAAGGACAAAGAGATTTGTGGTGAGAAAAGACCCCCTTCTATGTGGTTTCTGTGATCTATGTGGCGAAATCATTCTTCTCTTCTTTCGTGATTTTACTGGAGTTCGTGGTTCCTCATCCATCCAATTGGCCTGCCAAACAAGGCGCGCGCAGGGATGCTCCCGCTACTTTGAATCGGATCCGAGACTAACAAACCCACAGAGAGGGGATGAGCAAGGCTTGAATTCTTACCGTTATGTGGTATTTGTAAGGAATGGCAGTGCTCAAGGCAAAGGTTACCTCCAAGGGACAGATCACCCTTCCGAAGGATTTGCGCCGTTGTCTCTCGATTAACACCGGGGATAGGCTCGAATTCACCGTTTCGGACAACAACACGATTTCCATTCGCAAACAGGGAAAACCGGGATCTTCCGCCGGTTGTGCGCGGAGGTTTGTCGAATCCGGTATCACAGGGGTTCCGCTGGAGACCATGGACGAGGGGATCCGGAGGCGCATGCTCGCGAAACACGGGAGCGGAAAGAAAGCTGAAGGATGATCGCCTTTGACACCAACCACCTCGTTAGGCATCTCCTGCAGGACGATGAAAAGCAGTGTGGAGAGGTGGCTTCGCTCATCGCGGGGGAATCGCAACGGGACACCGCTATTCTGATCCTCGATATGGTGATACTCGAAACAAACTGGGTATTGGAAAGCGTTTATGGGGTCTCCCGGAGTGGTTGGGCAGAAATCGTGGAGTGTCTGCTGGCAGATGCGAGCTTCTGCTTTGAAGATCCAGAGAGGATTCGCCTCGCTGTCCGGATGTTCCGCAAGGGAAAAGCGGACTTCAGCGACTACCTGATCCTTGCGAAAGCAAAAGCCGAAGGCTGCCAACTCAAAACCTTCGACAAGAACCTTCTTCCCGACACTCAGGCGGGCAGTATTCAGTAACAGGGCCCCCTGATCTCAGATCGAGGAACACAAGTTGGGCGTTAGAACGGCGACAGATCTCAGTGCCGAGCATGTAGCCCTCCTGTGCCCAACGCCAAGTCGAGGGACATATGTCTGGAGGGAAAAATCTGAACCACGAAAGGCGCGAAGGACACGAAAGGTTGGGGAAGAAGAGGTTTTCTCACAAAGGCTCAAAGGCACAAAGGAAATATGGGATTACTCTTCCAGTAGTAAAAGGCGTGAGCGTTCCGATCCGGAAATGTCTGGATTTTGGATTGAAGAAGAATCTTAACCACGAAATACGCGAAAGGCACGAAGGGGAGCGAAGATTTCAACCACTGATAAAGATGATGAACACTGATATGGATTGTGTTGGATAGCTTCCCATCAGTGTCTATCAGTGTGCATCAGTGGTTCGATCCCGTTTCTTATTCCAAAGCTGAATGGCGGGGCCGCAAGGCCGAAGGCATCCAGCAAAGCGATGGATTGTGAAGAGAATAGATTTCTTTAACACCGCCCTAACGGGCTATACGCCCTTCGCCTACGGCTCAGCGCACATATGCCCCTCGACTACGCTCGGGGCAACATACTCAAAAGAGATAATCTGTAGTTTTGCGGGAGCAAAACGTATGTGGCCCGAAGGGCTTATAGCGAAGCGATGTTAGAATGAGTCTTTAGCACCGTTCGCCATCTCATAGAACCGAAACAAGGCGCGAGCAGGGATGCTCCCGCTACTTTGAGTCGGATTCGCTGCGGGCAGCTCCAGTGCTTATGACGATGGACTACGTGGAAAAACGCACTTTGCCCTTTCTGGGAGCAACCCTCAGATCACGCCGCTTCGTTCAATCCCAACAGGTCCCATCGTTCCAAATAACAGTTATCGGGGTCAGCGAAGTTTCGAACAGGATGCTCGATGCGGCTCCGGCCTCGGATTCCATTTCTTGTGACCCACCCCTCATCGCCCTTGACGGAACCCCGTAGAACCCGCACGATTTCCGCAAGTCAAATGGCATCGACATGAAAAGACTCAACCACACCTCCCTGACCAAAATCCGTCAGACGTTTGGGATAGTGTTGATCATTGCGATGATTGTTCTGGGTAGGATTGACTGGTTGATCGGGATTCTACTGGTTCTACTGCTTGGTGTTGAATGGTATTCCGATTTATACTTACGCATTCGCTACGGCGGCCCTATCTCCTATCGTTTTCTCGCGCTGAATTTGCCTTCATATCTGGATCAGACGCATCAGAAAGATCGATGGTCCTGGGACATAAAGGTTGTAGCCCATGACAAGGCGCAGTCAACCTATCGAGTCAGATACACTGACTGCGGAGGAATTCAAGGTTATGTGGAGTTGTGTTATGACTCCAACGGAGTCATCCGCATCCTTGATACCAATCCCGCTGAGAATCGTTCAGGATCGACCCTTTAGCTGGAACCGTCCTATCCTCAGAGGGCGAAGCGGAAGAGGATCACGTCGCCGTCTTTGACGAGGTATTCTTTACCTTCGAGGCGGTATTTGCCGGCTTCACGGGCGGCCGCGACGGAACCAGCGGCCATGAGGTCATCGTAGGAGACCACTTCAGCCTTGATAAAACCCTTTTCAAAATCGGTATGGATCACGCCGGCGCACTGGGGAGCCTTCATGCCACGGACAAAGGTCCATGCCCGGACTTCCTTCTCACCGGCGGTCAGATAGGAAGCGAGGCCGAGCAGGTGGTAGGTGCCGCGGATAAGGCTGTTGACGCCGGAGTCGGAAACTCCGAGATCCGCCAGATACGCTATGGCTTCCTCCGGACTGAAATCGATCAACTCGGATTCGAGACGGGCGGAGATCACACACGCTTCCGCTCTGCGGCGATGCAGCGCGGCCTCTTTGACTTCACGGACCATGGCGTTGGCATCGGGATCCGCAAGGTCCGACTCCGCCACATTGCAGGCAAATAGCATGGGCTTGAAGCTGAGCAACTGCAGGGCCTTCAAGAGCTCCTTATCGTCATCTTCAAATTCCATCACATTCGCCGGTCGACCGCTGTTGAGCTCAGGAAGAATCCGGTCAATCAGAGCAACGGTGGCCACCGCGATTTTGTCACCACTGCGAGCCTTCTTGACGAGTTTGTCCTTTTGGCGCTCGAGCGAATCAATGTCCGCGAGAATGAGCTCGGTCTCGATGATCTCAATGTCACGAAGCGGCGACACGGAGCCAGCGGAGTGGATGATGTCATCATCCTCAAAACAGCGCACCACGTGAACAATCGCATCGACCTCCCGGATGTTGGCGAGAAACTTGTTGCCAAGGCCTTCGCCTTTGCTCGCACCGGCGACCAGGCCCGCGATGTCGACCACTTCGACTGCGGCGGGGATGATGACCTGCGTCTTCACCAATTTGGCAAGCGGCTCCAAACGATCATCCGGAACCTGAACCACACCCACGTTGGGATCAATGGTACAAAACGGATAGTTCTGCGCGTCCGCCTTGCGGCTCCGCGTGAGCGCATTGAAGAGGGTGCTTTTCCCTACGTTGGGAAGACCTACGATACCTGCCTGCAACATATGCCACTGATCTTACGTCTACTTTGCGCCAAACCTGCAAGGTATTTTGTCAGGATTCAAGCAGTAGCGTGGAATCCAAAGGACAGGACAGGCGGCACCAGTCGATGCACCGAACGCGTTTGTTATCCCAAGTGAAGCGGGAACATCACGGAAAATTGCGCCACATCATGGATTCCACCGGATGCGGGCATCGCTCGTTGTATTTGGCGGACTTCTTCAAGCGGTAGGGGACCTCGACTTCGCCGGATATCTCGAAATAGATCAGCTGCGCGATCGGCATGCCGGCATAGACCCGCACCGGTTGATGCACCGAAATTTCCAGTGTCCAGTAGTTGCAAAATCCCACGTCTCCCTTGCCTGCAGTCGCATGGATGTCGATCCCGAGGCGCCCCACGCTGCTCTTCCCTTCGAGAAAGGGCACGGTCTTGTGCGTCTCGGTGTATTCCTGCGTTACCCCGAGATAAGTCCGGCCGGGGCGCAAAACAAAACCCTCCACCGGGTCGATCATGATATGATCCACCTGGTTGTGCTTCTTTGCATCCAGGATCTCATCCCGGTAGATGGCAAGCTCAGCGCCAAGGTGAACATCATAGCTGTTCGCGCCCAAATTCTTGTCGTCAAATGGTTCGATCACGATCGAACCGTCACGAATCGATTCCCGGATTTTCTGGTCGGTGAGGATCATAGCAGCAATGAAACCCTTTGATAGCCTCCCGGCATGGGCGAATCAATCCAAATACCTTCAAATTGTGCCCGTTCCCGAAGCCCAGCTAAAACCTTGGCAAAGCAAAGCGGATGTGTTATCGCGACAATTCAACACACTGGGGACACGCTCCGGTTGTTTCATCTTCTGAATCCGATCCATGTTAAATTTTCTCAGACCCGATGGTCGCAAACACGACGAATTGCGCCCCATTTCCTTCGAAGCGGGAATCGCACCTTACGCCACCGGCTCGGTGCTGGTCAGTTTCGGGCAGACCAAGGTGATCTGCGCCGCAACGATTGAAAACAAGGTGCCCCGCTGGATGCAGGCCCAGGGCGTCAAGGGTGGCTGGTTAACCGCGGAGTATTCGATGCTGCCCTACAGCACGCTGGAGCGCAAGGATCGCGATATCTCCAGAGGAAAGCAGGACGGGCGCGGGATTGAAATTCAGCGCCTGATTGGACGTTCCCTCCGTGCGGTTCTGGACCTCAGCAAGCTGAAGGATCGCACCCTCTGGATCGACTGTGATGTCCTCCAGGCAGATGGTGGCACCCGCACCGCCTCGATCACCGGCGCCTATGTCGCCGCAAAAATGGCCGTAGACCGCCTGATCCGGGATAATGTTCTGACCGAAAACCCGTTTGTTGATTCAGTCGCAGCAGTCAGTGTCGGCGTGTTCTTCGATGAGGAGGTGCTGGACCT
Source organism: Opitutales bacterium (assembly GCA_033813415.1). Lineage (GTDB taxonomy): Bacteria > Verrucomicrobiota > Verrucomicrobiia > Opitutales > JAFGAQ01 > JAFGAQ01. The sequence goes on from JAPXRV010000015.1 coordinate 22,380, forward strand.
GAACTACCAGGAAGACAAAGACGCCAGCGTGGACGCCAACATCGTCATGACCGGATCCGGGAAATTCGTGGAAGTCCAGAGCAGTGGAGAGGAAGCAACCTTTGATGACAATCAGCTCCAGAATCTGCTCAAGCTCGCCCGCAAGGGAATCAACGAGCTCACCGCCCTCCAGCAGAAAGCGATCGAGGGTAAGTAAGCCTCAGGTCCAAGTAGATCGGTCGTTCGTGGTTCCGGAAAAAGAGTTTTCAACCACGAAAGGAGCGCCTTCCGGGAGAGACGCCTGACTATCGGACATAGCGTTTGACAGTGGCTTTTGGATGCGATCCGAAGTTTATGAGTAAAGCCAGCTTCAATCCAGTAGCCTTCAGGTAGTTGATCGCCTGCGCTTCGTGCTCAGGAGTGAGATCTTTGACCGCTTTGATCTCCAATATGATCTTGTCAAAACAAACGAAGTCAGGCCTGAAAACATGATGGATTAGATCGTTCTTATAGTACAGCTCAATGGTCGGTTCGGACTTGAACGGAATACCCTGCAGATCGAACTCTTTCTGCAGGCATTCGTGATATACTGCCTCGAGAAATCCACAACCTAACTCCCGATAGACTTCGAATACAGACCCTTGAATCCGAAAGCTCTCGTCCTTTAGAATGATATCCGACATATCGCATACAACACACACATACCGTATTTTGTCGATTCGATAATACAAACATGTGATGTTTCGATTCTTCCCTTTTCGTGTCTTTAGTGTCGTTCGTTGTCCCGGAAAAAAGAGTTTTCAACCACGAAAGGCACGAAACACACGAAAGGAGAGCTTGGCTATTACTCGATCTTCTTTCCCTTTTTGGGTTCTCGTGCTTATGCGAGAGAAATCCCTCTATGCTTACCTCCCATGGCCGATGGGACTCGCTGACGCCTCGCGTCTGCGAGTTGGGGACCCAACCTATCACTCCCTGATAGAACTAACATTCCAACAAGGGTTCACGGGTTCATCGGCAGCCTATGGGTTCACATTTGTATCTTCGATAGGAAAACAATCTATTCCTCTTGCCCAGAATCGAGAAGTGGACATCATTCATTCCCACTCAGTTCCTCTACCGAGAATTGAATCTTCCAGCTTGCTTTCAACCCATCCATGACTGTTGGCATGAAGCGGTTACTGACATCGATAATTCTCTTGTTCTGCATGAGCATTCTGAATGCGGAAACAAAGGTAGTCGATTTTGAGAGAGACAATATGATCTCGACAATGATGGTATTGGACGGTGGGTCTTGCGCCTATGGCTTCATCGTTTCAATAGGCGGAATCGAAATGACGGAGTATCTATTCCTGGACAACGCCTACGTCCCGGTTGAGTGGGATCACGAAACCAAACCTGTGCGATTCGAGAACAAAAAAGACGGCTTGCTTTACTGGAGTTCAGACAACTTCGTCAGCCGGACACCGCTTGACGTCGACAGTCCGATCGGAAAAGACCTTAAAAACGTTCTGCATGAGTGGTTCACGGAAAATGGCTACGAAAACGACATCAATAAGTTCAATTCGGACTGTCCCCATCTATGGCGCATAATGAAGCTGCTTAAGGTTCCCGAAGCATACAGGCATCCGCAGACATGATTGGGGAGTATCGCGAACGAATCTGGACGGCGATTTTCACCGTTCGGGACGACAAGATAAGGATAATTTCGGTAAGGAGAGCGAGAGATGGAGAAGCCAAAGGATACTATCACAGCTGAAGAACTCGATAAGAAGTTCGATGATGGCGAAGATATTTCCGAATACCTTGATTGGAGTAAGGCCGTTCGCCCGAATCTGGATCAGAAAAGAGTCAATTTGGATCTGCCGATCTGGATGATCGATCGCTTGGACGTCGAGGCAAAAAGGATCGGAGTGACCCGCCAGTCGATCATGAAAGTCTGGCTCTCAGAGCGGATTAAAGTGGAAACTGGCGCTTAGGGTCACTTCATAACTCAGGCATCTGAAGCCGCACCTCCGCCACTCATCAGTGTTCTGAACTCTCTGGCGAGGTGGGGACTTCGGGATCCGGATTCCATGTTGGATCAAGGCAGAGGCGCAGGCCGGTCCATGCCATGCTTGCCAAGCCAAAGCCAAGGCCAACCACGACACCCGCATCGATGATCCCGCGCCAGGGTTGGTCGAGTCTCCGCACCAGTATCACAAGCAGGATAATCCCGAATGTGAGCGCGTAGGAGGCAATTTTGCGCTTTTTGGGCGCATAAAAATACCCAACACAAAAGAACGGAGCCAGTAGCACGCGCAGAATGGTCGGGTTGGACCGCAGGAACCTGGCGCGGGCCGCAAAGCGTGGGGCAAGCTTCAGGTAGAAGCCCTTCCAGCCCTCAGCGTAGAGCATTCCAAGCAGCGTCACAGCGAGAACCATCCAGTCGAATGGGCGCCAATCGTAGGTCCGGAGGGGTTGGACATAACCCCAAATCCTCACGATCGCGGCCCCAATGAGTCCAAAAAACCCAACATACGCCCATGCTACGGCAAGTGTGCCGATCCACCCACCTTTTGTATTCCGCGCCATCACACCAATTGGATCGTTCAAGCTTGGGAATCCTCAATCTCGGTCTGCTTCGAACGCGGACTCAAGCCGAAGTAGTTCATCAACCAAATCCGTTTCCAGATCTCGTAACGGGCCTCACCAGTGAATTTCCCGAACTCACTGCGGTAAGCCCTTGGATTCAGGTATCCGGCTTTCTCATTGAGCTTTTCCATGATCCTCTGGGATTCCTCCATGTCTTCGAGCGGATCTGAATCGAAGGGCACAAGGGTCCATCCTCTCTCTTGGATGGCCGTGGTGTGGATCTTGTGCAGCTTCGCGATACTCCGGACCAAAGGCTTACGGGTGAGCCACCAATGCATCGGATACACGCCTCCAAACGCGATCGAAAGGTTGTCGGTCACCACCCGCTCACCGGTAGCCGTTTGGGATACAAAGGCTACCTGATCCACAAAATGCCCGTTTTCATTCGGCCTGAGGTAGACGCTGACCCGACAGCATTTCTCTTTGTCCTCAAATACACCAACGCCCTCGATTGGCATCCCTTCGTAAAACGCCTTGTAAAACCCAAGTTCCGAGAACTCCGAATCCCTGAGCCATTGACGGATTTCAAAGAAACGGACATTTACCGGCCATTCGCCTTCCTCCTGCACCAGATACCTTGGAAATAAAGGCCACTCGTTCCGGCTCCATGCATTGACGAAAAACCAGTTACGGACTGTTTCGAAGAATCCCCAGGCAAGGAACCCAACCGCAAACAACCGCAGAATGCCCATTCCATCGCTGGATAACGCAAATGCGCCGGTGGCGAATGCCCATCCTGCGAGAAACCAGCGAATCCAGCGCAAACCGATACCCTTTCCCGGAGACGGGTCCATCAAATACCAACGTTTCGATGCAAAGAAAGCGAAACCCAATATCAGCAGTGTCGCCCAAGGCACCCATGCCGATAGATCAACGTCCAGTCCTGTTCCCATGTAGGATAATGGATCCCATCTGGGATCAGAGCCTCAAAGGCATGATCACGCAAATGAACTGATCCATGGTTTTGAAAACCCCGGGACTCAACTCATCCTTGAATTCAAAGAAGACTTCGTCACTGGTGAGTGCCTTCAAAGGCTCCATCATGAAGCGTGGATTGAATGCAACCTGCACTTCCGGACCATCGTAAGCGATTGCCATTGACTCATGGGATTCGCCAAACTCCTGACTCTCACCCGAAATTTCGAGAAGGTTTTCAGTGATCCGGAGTTTCACTTGGAACTGCTTCTCACTCACCACAAGCGCCGCACGGTTGACGCACTCCAACAGCATACCGCGCTCGAGCTTAACCCGATGCTCGGCCTGTTTCGGAATCACCTGCTGATAATCCGGATACTTCCCTTCAACAATCTTGGTCACCAGGTAGATCCCCTTGACCATTCCCTGCTCTTCACCGCTCTGTCCGGTTTCCACCTCAAAAGCGGCCTGACGATCATTGAAAAGGATCCTTACCGATCCATCGTAACTCAGCAAACGTTCAAGCTCAGCTACCGTTTTTGCAGGAAGAATCAACGAACCCGACTGGTCATTTTCAGAGTCGAGTTGCGCTGTCGATACCGCAAGCCTGCGTCCATCTGTGGCAGCCAACTTGATGGTATTACTCTGAAATACGAAAAACACACCATTGAGCACATGCCGGTTTTCGTCGCTCGATTGAGCATACGAAACACTGCGCAGCATGTTGGACAACATGTCCTGCTTCAGCGTGAACGCAAACTGGTCATCAAACACCGGCAGTGACGGGAACTCCTCCCGCCCGATTCCAACCATGCGGAAAGTCGATCCACCGGAAGTGATCTTGGTCACATGATTAAGGGATGTCTCAATGTTGACTTCGATGTTGGGCAGTTCCCGGACAATCGATGCCAGTTTCCGGACCGGAAGCGTGATCGAACCAGGTTCCAGAATCTCGGCCTTGATCGTGCAACGCATCCCGAGATCAAGGTTGGTCGTAATCAGCGATACCTCACCATCCGACGCATCAATGAGAACATTCTTCAGGATAGGCATGGTCTGGCGGCTTCCCACCAGGTTCATGACCTGTTGCAATCCGTTCGAAAGATGGTCCCGATTGAGCTTCAGTTTCATGCTTCAATAACTCCCAGAGTGTAAAAGGGTTTTCAACGATTTTCTATTAATAGGTTCTTTTTACAAAAGAAAGAAGTCGTATTCATATAGTCTGTGAACAATGGGAGCAAGTCAATAGGTGACTGATAGGCGCAACTTTACGGGATAAATTTCCGGGAACAAAACGCCAGCAAGCCAAAAGCCCCGACCAACATGTCAGCAAGATTTCTTCCGATGCGCAGGATACCGTCAGGTTATTCACAGATTATTGGCCGCCTTTATCTTCCAGTTTGAGGATCCGATTGCGTTTTTTCTCGCGCTGAAGGGACTCCAAGTACTTCCAAAACGATTCGTGTTGCTCCACCATTTGCTCATCCGACACCGGAAGTTTGAAGCGGAAGAGAAAGTCGGCAAGCGAGTGACGCGGAAGAATATAGTGACAATAAAGGATCTCACCCTGTTTTTCGAAGTAGATCCGGAAATCGTCTGCCCTGAATCGGTAAAAGACGTGGGAACCCCTATGGAATTTCCCGATTTCGCCAGCGGGATTATCCAACTGTTCTTTGGTAAGGTGACTGATCCGGTTGACCAGCCGAAGCTGAGCGAAGATGTCGAGTTTGTTCAACTCGCCCATGCTCTGTTCGCTGAAATTCAGTTGAAACATATGCCGTTTGCCAGAGATTCTCGATTCGTTGCCAGAGACTGAACCAGCAACCGGACAAATGCAATCCCCTTTGAAATGTTGGTCATCGGGTTCTGACCATCTCGTAGAGCACAATCGCAACCGCGATTCCAACATTCAGGCTATCCACTGTACCGGGCATGGGAATGAGAACCTGATGATCTGCCGCATTGAGCCAGAATGAATCCAAACCACTGTGTTCACTCCCGAATACCCATGCGGTGGAAGAGGGATACGATACAGCGCCGAGCAGATGATCCCCTTGGGGTGTAGTCGCGCCAATCGTGTATCCATGGGCCTTGAGGCGGTCGAAGGTTTCCCATGGATCCAGCTCCAGCACACTGAGCCCCATGCAATGCCCTCTCGAATTACGGATCACCTGAGGGTGCCATGGATCGACTTTGCCACGGTTCAGGAAAATGGCCTCCACTCCGAAAGCGGCTGCTGAACGAATGATGGCCCCGAGGTTTCCCGGTTTTTCGACTCCTTCCAGGATTAGAACCGGTTGCTTCTTTTCCAGAAGGGTATCGATATCGGGTGCGGACGGGATGCGCCCCATCGCCAGGATTCCATCCGGATTCTGGCGACTGGATACCTTTTCAAAGACCGGTTCCGCCAGAATCACCGGATCCGGCAAATCGGGGTACTGCTGCCGCAAAGCTTCGCCACTGCGTTCGGCTATCGATTGTGACAAATACCATGCGGACAGGCGGATCCCATACAGAATCGCCTCCATCAGCTCATGGGAGCCTTCGATCACGAAAAGTCCCTGCTTACGCCGTTCTTTGGCATCATCCTTCAGTCTCACCAGATCCTTGATTCGCGGATTCTGGCGACTCTGAATGACGAGGCAATTGGATAAGGGCATGAAAATGGTGAAGATTCACGGAACCGCCGACCGAAGCTTCCGCTTATCACAAAGCGGACATTGCTTCGGCGATGCGATCCGGGAAGTGGAACGGATCATTCTTCGACAAGGGATTCGTCGATGTCGTCATTCGAATAAACGTTTTTGACATCGTCGAGGTCCTCGAGGGCTTCCAGAATACGGGTCACCCTTTGTGCTGCCGCAGCGTCCGTGATCTTGATCAGGTTCTGCGGAATGTAGGCTAGCTCTGCGGAATCAGGCTCGATGCCTGCTTTGGAAAGTGCATCGGCCAAGGAGTAGAAGTCCCCCATTGCACATTGGATTTCGAAGTGGTCCCCGTTGTTGATCACATCTTCGCCACCATTCTCGATGGCAAGCTCCATCAAGGTGTCTTCGGAAGCCTTTTCCGCATTGATCAGAAATTGGCCCTTGCGCTGGAAGTTGAAGGCAAGTGCTCCGGGACCTGCAAGATTACCGCCGTTCTTGGTAAAGGTGGAACGGACTTCGGATGCACTCCGGTTTTTGTTGTCGGTGGTTACTTCCACCATGATGCCGATCCCTTCGGGACCGTAGCCCTCGTAGAGCAATTCTTCAATTGTTTCGCCGGGAAGTTCACCCGTTCCCTTCTTGATCGCGCGTTCGATGTTGTCGGCGGGCATATTAGCCGCTTTGGCCTTGAGGATGAGCGTTCGCAATTTGGGGTTGAACTCAGGGTCCCTTCCCCCGTCTCGTGCGGCCAAGGTGAGATCCTTGGCCACCATGCTGAAGATTTTGCCCCTCTTGGCGTCAATTGCCGCCTTATGGCGTTTGGTCGTTGCCCACTTGCTGTGCCCTGACATAATGATTCGTGATTCGGTGAATAAGTGTCTGTAAATGAACCGGCGCACAGATTGCATGCACCGGTCCGAGCCGTCAATCGGAAATATAGCCGGGAAATAGCGGATCCCTCAGCCAATGATCGGGATAGCTCCAATGGCGGATGCTTTCCATAGTCATCGAAAAGGGATTCCGGATATTACTTGCGTCTGCGTTTCGGTGGCGTCGTCCGCGGACCGTGTGCCCGTCTTGCCGCTGGTGTGCCATCCGGATTGGTTGGTGCGGGGCCTGCTGCGAGGGGAACGAAGTTGTCCTTCTTGCGATAAACCAACACGGTCTGAACGATCGAAAGCACGTTTTGCACGGTCCAGTAAAGCACCAGCCCGGATGAGAAACTGTAGAGGAAGAACAGGAACATGAAGGGAAAGAACTTCATGATTTTCTGCTGCATCGGGTCGGCAGTCGGTGAAACCGGCATCAATTGCATCTGGAAGAACATGGAAACCCCCATGAGCAGCGGCAGGATGTTGACCGGAAAACCTCCAATCCTGGCAACCGTGTCGGGAAGTGACAGGTCTTTGACCCACAGAAAGGATTCGAAACGCAGTTCAGCCGAGGTGCGCAGCATCCAATACAGCCCGATGAAAATCGGAATCTGGATGAGCATCGGGAGGCATCCCGCCATGGGATTCACGCCATGCTCCTTGAAGAGCTTCATGGTTTCCTTCTGAAGCCTTTGGGGGTCGTCCTTGTACTTTTCCCGAACGGCCTTCATGGGCTCTGCCACCAGCTGCATCCGCTTGCTGGAGCGGGCTGAATAAGACGTGAGCGGCCAGAATACCAGCTTGATGATCACCGTCATGATGACGATCGAAAGGCCCCAGTTGGGAACAAATCCGTGGATCCAATACATCAGGGCAAGCAGGATCTTGCTGATGCTGCCGAAGAATCCGAACTGCATCAACTTGTCCTGGTCTCCTTCCAGGCGCACGAGTCGGCTGTATTCCTTGGGGCCGACATAGTAATCGGCTGACAGAACAGTGCTGCCCATCGCCGGGATGATCCCGGGCTCAATCCCCATTTCACCGGTGATGCCCGTCCACATGTTCTGATCGTCGTAGATTTTGGAAAGATCAACCGGGGATGCATGGAGGCTTGATCCGGGTTTTTCCGGTGTCAGGACACTCACAAAGAACTGGTTTTTGACGGCAGCCCATGTGGCGGGAATCCTCTTCTCGTATGCGTTACGGGCTGTCTTGGCTCCAATCCCAATGACGCCATTGCTGCCTCTGAAATAATCAGCCCGGACATATTCATCTTTCTTACCCGCGTAAAAGGCAAAAGACTGGAATTCTCCGCGCTTGTCACTGCTGACCGGGGTAGCCATCCCCAGGTTGAAGAACAGTTCGCTCATCTGGATCGGGCTGGCCGTGCGGTTAAACAGGATGGTCTCGTGCCGGATCACGTAGGGCTTGTTCTCTTCTCCCTCTTCCAACGCGTAGCTGCGCTGGAAAACGAGGCCCTTCCCAGTGTCGTACTCGTAGACGACCGCGCGGTCGCTCTGTTGGACGAGACGGAAGTCATAATTCAGGCTGGCGATTCCGCCGGATGCCTTCTTGCGGGAGAGCCCCAGGGCTGGCCGGGTGGCGTTCCGGTTGAAGACAAAGTCATCCAATCCGCCTTTTTTGGTTTGAAGGAACCGGATTTCACGGATGGCCCCACCCAGTTGGGTGAAGTCGACTTCGATCATCCCGTTGTTGAGGGTAATGATGGACTCAGTGAGTTTATCGACCGACTGGGGGTCGGGGGCCTTTGCCGGGTCAACGGTCTGGAAGAGAGTCGGATCATCGGCGGTCTGCACAGGAACCTGTGGGTCCAATGTGGCAAAAGGATCGGCGTCCAATGGATCCGTTGGCTGGCTGGCGAGCGGTTCTTCCGTCTCGGGAACGACCTGCTGGGAGGTCTGCTTTTGATTCATGTTGAGCAGCAGGAAGGCTGCTGCAATCATCAGGAATCCTATGAGGGAGTTCTTTTTGTCCATCGGATCAGATCAGTTCACAAAAGGTCAGTTTTCGCCGCCCCAACCGGAGGACGATCAGGATTGTTGGTATCGACCGGAGTATCCGCGCACGAATTTCCGGTAAAGTCAGATGGGCATGATTGGGGTAGTTGGATACCCGTGCAAGCTTTCTGAAAGCGGCGGTGCAATTCTTCAAATGGCACCGTGATCATCGCGCGGCGGGCGATCAGGATCAGATCAAGCCGATCCGGCAATTGGGCGTATTCACGTCTGAACAGGTCCCGCATGCGCCTGCGCATGCGATTGCGCACCACGGCATCGTGTGCCACGCGTTTGGATGCGATCACACAAAGACGCGGCCCGGAATAACCCGAGCCGTCTTCACGAAATGTGTGGATCATGAGAAAGAAACCGCCATTCACACGCCGGCCACTCTGGAATACGCCTTCGATCTCGCGGGATCTGCTGAGGCGTGTCTGCCAGCCGAAGCGCATAGGCAGAATCAGAGCGCGAGGCGCCAGCGTCCTTTTTGACGACGGGCAGCCAGCACTTTACGCCCTCCACGTGTCGCACGACGGGCGCGGTACCCAAACTGCCTGGTTCTCTTGATCTTTGAGGGTCTGTATGTTGGTTGCATGATAAATGTGAAAAGAGACCGAATGAGCCATGCACATGGCGCCTTGTCAAGTGCTTTCCTTTCCGAAAATCGAACCTTCCGTTTTTCAACGTTGGTCCTGGTCGCGAAAAACCCTTTGGAAAAAATCGTGCGGTTAGCGATAAAAAATTCTTGCACTCGAGTCGAAATCAGACCATCTATCGAAACTTTCATAACCAACGTCCCTTTCGTCTAGCCCGGTCAGGACACATGGTTTTCATCCATGCAACAGGGGTTCGAATCCCCTAAGGGACGCCATTTTAGATTGAGGGTTTCTGCCGGAAGCGGTAGGAACCCTCTTTTTGTTTTCGGATCATGGAAGAAAAGGTTCAGACGATACACCCCTCGTTGATGCGCGATCTGGCAAGCCGTGCGAAGGAGTCCGCCCGTGGCAGGGTGAACCACAACTTCCATCCCTCCATGGAATCCAACCTGCACCGTTTCCTTAATGTGATGTGCAGGGGAACCTATTTTACGCCCCACCGGCATGCGCGGCCGCCTAAAGCGGAGGCCTTTCTGGTGTTGGAGGGGGAAGTCGGATTTCTGATTTTCGACGACGAGGGCAAGGTGTTGCAGCGGCTGAGGTTGTCGGCGCAACCGGTTGAACGGCCGCACTACGCGGGCATGGGAATCGATATTCCGGCGGGATTCTGGCACACACTGGTGGTGCTTTCCGATGTGGCGGTTTGCTATGAAGTGAAACCGGGCCCCTATGAAGTATCGGTCGACAAGGAGTTTGTGGATTGGGCTCCGCATGAAGGCACTCCGGGCACGCAGGCTGCACTTGCCGGTTGGGAAAGGCTTTTCGAAACGGAAGCATGACATGATCGCGGATGTGGATAGGCAGATGCGAACTGCGATGCGCCTTTCGCTGGTGATTGGTTTCGTATTGCTGGTGGTGAAGTGCGCGGCGTGGATGCTGACGCGCTCGTCCGCGGTGCTCAGCGATGCGGCCGAGTCGGTGGTTCATGTATTTGCGGTGGGTTTCGCGGTGTGGAGTTTCGGAGTCTCGAGGCGCCCAGCGGATGATGATCATCCCTATGGGCACGCGAAAATCGCGTTTATTTCAGCGGGTTTTGAAGGTGGTGTGATTGGGCTTGCGGGTTTGTTCATCATCGGGGATGCAGTGCGGCATGCCATCATGGGCCCTCAGGTTCAGAATATTGACGCGGGCTTGTTGTTGGTGTTGCTCGCGTTGATGATCAACGGAGCGCTTGGATCCTATCTATTGTGGTTGGGTCGGCGTGAGGGGGCCCTGATTCTGGAGGCAAACGGAAAGCACGTGTTAACCGATGCCTGGACGAGCGTGGGGGTATTGTTGAGCCTATTGGTCACGCAATGGACCGGGTGGTTGATGCTGGACCCGATTGTGGCCGCGGGTATCGGGATTCAGATTCTGGTGTCAGGGGCCGGGTTGGTCCGGCGGGCCGCCCGTGGATTGATGGATCACGCGGATCCGGCTGTCACGGGTCGCGTATCCCGCATTCTGGATGAGGAAACCCATGATCTGGGAATTTCCTATCACGCTTTGAAGCACCGCAACACCGGAGACGGTCAATGGATTGACATGCACCTGGTATTTGATGACGCAACAACGATCCGTGATGCGCACCGGATTGCCACCCGGATCGAACACACTTTGAGGGATGAACTGGGAGATGGAACCCGGGTGACCAGCCATCTGGAGCCACGAGTGGATCATGACCGTGCCCATGAACAGGGTGTTAACGAGCAGAGCGGAGTGGAGTCGCGGAGCGATTCGGAGGCGAGTGGACCGAAATTGGGATGAGCAACAGGATGAGCGGGGAACGATTCAATGAGCGGTTTGCAGGAATGGAGCGTTTGGTCGGGGAGGGTTCTGCCAGGCGGATTGCACGTAGCCATGTGGCGGTGATCGGCGTGGGTGGCGTGGGATCGTGGGTCGCCGAAGCCTTGGCCCGTTCGGGGATTGGAGCGCTCACACTGGTCGATATGGACGATGTGTGCGAGAGCAACTTCAACCGCCAGATTCACGCAGTGGAAAGTGAGATCGGACGCCCCAAGGTCGAAGCGATGGCCCGCCGGATCGGGCAGATCCATCCGGAGTGCCGGGTTACGACCGAGCACCGGTTTTTTTCGGCTTCCACCGCATCGGAGCTCTTGGACCCGGGATTTGATTGTGTGGTGGATGCGATTGATTCTCTCCGCAATAAAATCCTGTTGATCCGGGAATGTCGCAGTCGCGGTATACCATTGATTGTGTCGGGTGGTGCAGGGGGCAAGAGCGATCCGACCCGGGTGCGAATTGTCGATCTGAGCCGCACAGAGCACGACCCTTTGATTCAGAAGCTGCGTAAGGAGTTGCGCCGTAAACACGGCTTTCCGCGCGACCTGCGGCGGAAGTTTGGCATCCCGTGCGTATACTCGGATGAGCCTTCGATAACGCCGGACGTCTGTTCATCGCCGGAAGGGGCTTCCAGCCTCAAGCTGGATTGTGAAAGCGGATACGGGACCGCATGCTTTGTGACAGGTGCGTTTGGGTTCGCTGTGGCTTCATGGGTGATCCGTATCCTGGCGCAATCCCCGGATGTGGAGTGACGTGATTTGAGGTGGATTTGAGGTTCGGGCGGATTCCGGGATTGACCCGTTTCGACTCAGTGGCTTGGAAAAGAAAGATGCAAGAGCAGCCGTTTCCGGATACTTCATCAAGGGAATCAACTGACACCGGAGGCGGGTTGGACTATTCCGCGTTCGGGGCCCGGCTGGAGGTTCCGGCGATTAACCGCCTGATGAGCATTCCTTCGGAGCAACCTGAGGTGCTCTCGCTCGCCGCGGGTTTCACCGACAATGCGGTTTTGCCCCATGAGCTGGTAAGCGATGTGGTTGCACGTTTGTGCAGGGAGGGCTCGCCGACGGATGCTTTGCAGTATGGGACGACTCAAGGCAGGAAAGGATTACGCGATCTTACCGCCCGATTCGTGGCATCTTACGAAGGCGAAAAGCCGGAGGCAATTCTGGCGGATCGTACCTTTATCACCAATGGATCGCAGCAGGCCTTGTTTCTAGCGATGCGGGTCTTGTGTGATCCGGGAGATGTGGTGTTCGTTGAGAACCCGACCTATTTTGTTTTCTTGTCGATGCTTCAGGGCATGGGGGTGGAGTCGGTGGGGATTCCGGTAAAGGAGGATGGCTCAATTGATGGAGCTGCCTTTGATGCGCTGTTGCGCCGGATGGAAGCGGATGGAAGGAAGGCAAGAACCAAAGCGGTCTACGTGATGGGATACTATGCGAATCCTTCTTCCCGTTGCATGAGTCTGGAAGACAAAATCGTATTGGCCCGGACCCTCAGGACCCACCGGATGCGGATCCCGGTGATCGAGGACGCGGCCTATCGGGAACTTGCTTTTGGACGCCCCTGGAGCGTCCCAGGGGTGTTGAGTTTGGATGCTTTCGAAGGATTTCCACTCTTGTATCTCGGAACCTATACCAAGCCATTTGCGACGGGGCTCAAGGTGGGTTATGGAATCACGAACCATACGGAATGGATGCAGAAGATGCTCTTTGCCAAGGGGAATCAGGACTTCGGAAGTGCCCATTTGCCGCAGGCGATTGTTGAGCAGGTCCTGCGGGATGGGCTGTACCCCGGGTTTGTCCGGGACCTTGGTCTCCATTACGGGGCCAAGGCGGGTTTGCTGGATTCGGTGCTCCGGGCGGAAGGACTCGATCGCATGGGTTGGGGTTGGGCGCGACCGGAAGGTGGGCTTCTCTTCTGGTTAAAGGCCCCGGCTGGAGTCGACACCCGGGAGGGCTCCGGCTTTTATCAGGCATGTTTGAAGCATCAGGTGATTTACGTGCCCGGAAACCTCTGTTTCGCAAATGGATCGCCATCCGAACACATCCGGCTGAGCATCGGCGCGCTCCCAAACGAAAAGCTTGAAGAAGCCGCACGCAGACTATGTGATGCGGCTCGAAACCTTTAATCAACCCCTGAGGATTTTTCACATGATGAAGATTTGTTGCATTGGAGCTGGATACGTGGGAGGGCCCACGATGGCGATTCTTGCCCAGAAATGTCCGGAAATCCGGCTGACCGTGGTGGACCTCAACCAAGCGCGCATTGACCAGTGGAATTCGGATAAGCTACCGATTTTCGAGCCCGGTCTGGATGATGTCGTGAAGTCTTGCCGGGGCCGGAACCTCTTCTTTTCGACGGATGTCGACGCTAACATCCGGGAGGCGGACTTGATCTTCATCTGCGTGAACACCCCAACCAAGACCTACGGGGTGGGTGCGGGGAGTGCCTCGGATCTGAGCTTCATCGAATCCTGTGCGCGCCGGATCGCCGATTGCTCGCCCGGCGGTAAGATTGTGGTCGAGAAATCCACGATCCCGGTGAAAACAGCGGAGTCTTTGAAGAAGATCTTTGATTCCCGCAAGTTCGACAAGCCGTTTCAGGTGCTTTCGAATCCGGAGTTTCTCGCGGAGGGCACGGCTATCGCGGATTTGCTCAAACCGGATCGTGTGTTGATCGGAGGCGAGGACACTCCGGAAGGACAGGCGGCGGCCGAGACCCTGGCATCCCTGTATGCGCATTGGGTACCGAGGGAGAGGATCATCACGACCAATCTATGGTCATCCGAGCTTTCGAAACTGACCGCGAACGCATTTCTTGCCCAGCGCATTTCGAGCATCAACTCGATTTCGGCTCTTTGCGAGGTTACCGGTGCGGATGTGGATCAGGTCTCGCACGCAATCGGAACCGATTCCCGGATCGGGCCGAAGTTCCTCCGCAGTTCGGTCGGGTTCGGTGGATCCTGTTTCCAGAAGGATATCCTCAATCTGGTATACCTCTGTGAATCTTTTGGACTCAAGGAAGTGGCCGATTACTGGCGTCAGGTGATCATCATGAACGATTACCAGAAAAAGCGCTTCACCCGTCGGGTCCTCAGCCATATGTTCAATACGGTGGCCCGCAAGAAAATCGCGGTTTTCGGGTTTGCGTTTAAAAAGGACACCAACGACACGCGCGAATCCCCCGCGATCTACGTTTGTCGTGATTTGATCGAGGAGCGGGCCTACCTTCACATTCACGACCCGGAGGTGGGCGGCGATCAGATTTTCCATGACCTTTTGCAGGATCCTGTGTTGCCAAATGGCGACAAAAACCCGCACGTCACTTTGTCCTCCTGCCCTTATGCAGCGGCGGAGGAAGCGGATGCCGTCCTGATCCTCACCGAGTGGGATGCGTTCCGTGCTCTGGATTACGAGCGGATCTATCGGGGGATGCGTAAGCCCGCCTTCCTCTTTGACGGGCGCAACATTCTGGATCTCAAAAAGATGCGTGCCATTGGTTTTGAGGCGTGTGGAATTGGGAAATGCTCCGGATCATGATCGCTTCGTGCTGGCTCTTGTTGGGAATGCTCATGTGCGCGGCGGATCCATTGGACGGATCCGCTCCTGTAGTCACGCTGTTCGGCGATGGGATTGTCGCTGAAACCGGCGAAGCACCCATTTGGGACCCGATTACCTCCCGATTGCTCTGGATTGACATCGAGGGCCATCGGGTCATGGCGTCCGATCCCGTGAGCGGACAGACGGTGGTGCATCCACTTCCTGCCGCGCCCGGAACGGTGGTTCCCTCGGCGGACGGCGAGTGGATCGTCGCTTTGAAAAACGGGATTTTCTCTTACGATTCGGAAGAACGGACGATCCGGCAAGTGGCGGTACCGGATGATCTGACCGATGCTGTCCGATTCAACGATGGCAAATGCGATCCAATCGGGCGGCTTTGGGTTGGGACGGTCGATACGGTGCGCTATGCCGATCCAATTGCTGCCCTGTATCGCCTCGAAGGCTCAACGGTGAGCCGTGTGCTTGGCGGGGTAACGATTTCAAACGGAATCGCCTGGTCGCCGGACGGCACGCGCATGTATTACATCGACACGCCAACCCGGAAAGTGGTTGCCTATGACTACGATATCGCAACCGGTGGGATCTCCAATCCGGAGGATGCGATCCTGATCCCTGAAGGTTGGGGCGATCCGGACGGATGCACAATGGATTCGGAGGGTATGCTTTGGGTTGCCTTGTGGGGTGGCTATGCGGTGTCCCGCTGGAACCCGGAAACCGGTGAATGCCTCCAGCGCATATTACTTCCCGTCAAACACGTGACCGCAATGGCCTTTGGTGGCGATGACTTGGACACAATGTTCATAACCACCGCGAAGGCCTCCTGGGCAGGATTGGATGAACCCGACGCTGGTAAGCTCTTTGTTTGTCGCCCGGGGGTAAAGGGGCTGAACGCTCATCTCTTTGATCCGTTTGACAAGGGAACCCCCTGAATCATTCTTTTCGGAAAGAGGATTGTTTCAAATGATAGCCAAACCACTTACAGAATCCCAGATTGTTGACGAGTTGACCCGGCTTCAGGGTTGGAAGCTCGAGAACGACCGCATCGTCAAGCACTTCGAGTTCAAGCACTTTGCCGAGGCGATGTCGTTCCTAGTGCGACTGGCGTTTGAATGTGAAAGGCGCAACCATCACCCCGAGATCTACAATCTCTACAACAGGGTTTCCATCGGCCTGAATACCCATGAGGCTGGAAACAAAGTCACCCAGAGTGACATTGCGCTCGCGAAGGATATTGAGCATTTTGCTTGGAGGAGTTGACCGGATCATCTCATAGCTTGGTTGATACCTGTGACGCGCGTGTGTCTGGATCGATTCTTGCAGATTTCCCTTGAGAAACTGGTCTCTTTTGTCCCATAAAGGAGGCTTTAGACATATATTGCCTTCAAAAGATGCTTCAGTCGAGGTCTCCTTGGATTAACATTTCTAATAGTCGTTGATTCCCGAGGCCGGTTGCGTCCCAAAAGGACAACAGAGAAAAGAGATTATCATGGCCATAGATCCCAAATTGGTAGAAGAGCTCAACCGCCGGAGAGAAGCGATTTCTCAGGGGGGCGGAAGGGACAAGCTGGCAAAGCGCCAGCAGGCCGGACTGCTTTCAGCCCGGCAAAGGCTGGAGTTGCTTTTCGATCCTGATACGTTTCAGGAGTTCGGAATGCATGTGCAGCACAGCTGCAAAGGGTTCGGCTTGGCTGATAAGAAGATGCCCGGAGACGGAGTAGTCACCGGCATCGGTTACGTGAACGGTCGCCCGGTCGCCGCATTTGCACAGGATTTCACGGTTGGTGGCGGTGCCTTGGGGCGGATGCATGCCAAGAAAGTGTGCACGCTGATGGACTACGCCATGCGCGCGGGCATGCCGGTCTTGGGCATCAACGACTCAGGTGGTGCCAGGATACAGGAAGGCGTGGACTCGCTTTCCGGCTATGGTAAGATTTTTTTCAGGAATGTTCAGCTATCCGGTCTGGTTCCCCAGATCGCCATCATCGCAGGGCCCTGCGCCGGTGGAGCGGCCTATTCGCCGTCGTTGATGGATTTCCTGATCATGACCAAGGAAAACGCGAACATGTTCATCTGCGGTCCACAGGTGATCAAGGCTGCAACCGGAGAAAAAGCGGAGTTGGCGCAGTTTGCAACAGCCGCAGCCCATGCCTCGGTCAGTGGAAACATCCACATCGTTGCCAATGACGATTCGCATGCGGTCGAATTGGCCAAGCGGCTGATGTCCTTTTTGCCGTCCAACAACCTTGAGGATCCCCCTCACAAGTTGACTGAGACCCTTAACCTGGATTCCAGAGACGCTTTCAATTCGATCATCCCTTCAGATCCCAAGAGCGCCTACGATGTTCATGAGGTGATCAACCAGCTCGTGGACGAAGGTGATTTCTTCGAGATCATGAAGGATTTCGCTCCCAACATGGTTGTGGGATACGCCCGGATCGATGGGGTGGTGGTCGGTATCGTTGCCAATCAACCCAAGCACAAGGCCGGATGTTTGGATATTGACAGTTCTGACAAGGGTGCGCGTTTCGTCCGGGTCTGCAACGTATTCGGTATTCCGCTCGTGACGCTGGTCGATGTTCCCGGATTCCTTCCGGGTCTCGCGCAGGAACGGGGCGGGATCATTCGCCACGGAGCCAAGATGCTCTTTGCATACGGCGCTGCGACTGTTCCAAAGATCACCCTCATCATGCGGAAAGCCTACGGCGGGGCCTACCTTGCGATGTGCAGTTCGGACATGGGCGCCGACTTGGTTTACGCGTGGCCGACGGCTGAGATTGCCGTTATGGGCGCGGATGGTGCGGTGAATATCATCTTTGGAAAAGAACTCAAGGAGGCGGCCGATCCAAAGGCGAAAGCTGCCGAACTGGTTGAACAGTATCGCGATGAGTTCGCTTCTCCCTATCAGGCTGCCGCAAACGGGTTGATTACCGATGTGATCGAACCTTCGAACACACGCGGAATGATTTCGCTTGGCTTGCGCAGTCTTTTATCTAAACGTGAGACCCGCCCGCCCAAAAAGCATGGCAATATTCCTCTTTGAGCAGCATGACTATGATTCAACCAATATTTGCAAACCTAACGCAGTTTGTGGAATCCCTGATTCACATCACGGGATTCTTCTTCGTGATTTTTGTGATCACCCTTTTATGGCTTTTTGCCGCCACGATGGGTTTGATCTTCAAAAAGTTCGTGAAGGTAGCTCCGGCGAAAGCACCTCTCGCAGCGCCCGTTACCTCATCAGGAGGTGACGACGATGAGACGGTGGCCGTCATAGCGGCTGCGCTTGCGATGATCACGCATCAAAAATACCGGATTGTGTCGATCAAGGGAACCAATCCGGACTGGAGCCGTGAAGGACGTCGCGAGCATTTCGCTTCCCACAAGATCCGCTGAGATTCCTGTTTATTTCACTTCAAGACCAATTCTTTATAAATCCATGAGAAAGCAATTCCGCATCACGGTTAACGGCAAATCCTACGACGTCGTAGCCGAAATCATCAACGAAGGAGCTTCAGCTCCAGCTTCTGCCGCACCTGCGGCAGTGGGAAGCGCATCCGTTGCAGCTGCACCCGCAGCTCCCAAGCCCGCAGCTCCTGCAGGTGGTGCCGGCGCTGTCCCATGCCCGCTCGCAGGGCGTGTGGTTGCGATCGACAAACCGGTTGGCAGCAGCGTGCAGGCTGGCGAAACGTTGATCACCCTTGAAGCGATGAAGATGAACACGACGGTGTCCTCCCCAGCGGCAGGCACGGTGAAGGCTGTTCATGTATCCGTGGGTGACAGCGTTGAGGAAGGCCAGATCCTTGTGACTCTGGGTTGATTTCGAAGATTCATCTTTTTACTGAACAAGGCTCAGCATGAACCTCTTTCTTGAAACCCTGCAAACCTCCGGGTTCAGCCAAATCACCTGGCAAATGCCGGTGATGTGGGTGATCATCGGAGTCTTGCTTTACCTTGGGATCGTCAAGCAGTACGAACCCCTTCTCCTGATTCCGATTTCGTTGGGTGGTTTGCTCGCAAACCTTCCCATCGATCACATCATCCTGAAGGAACCGGTGTTTGATGCAATGGGTCAACTGGTGTCCCCCGGTGGGCTTTTTTACTACATTCGCCAAGGGGTGAACCTGGAGATCTTTCCTCCGCTGATTTTCCTGGGAGTGGGAGCGCTCACGGACTTCGGGCCCTTGATTGCGAATCCGCGCACGCTATTGCTGGGTGCGGCTGCCCAATTGGGAATCTTCACAACCTTCTTCGGTGCGGTTGGAAGCGGTTTCTTCACCTTTGAGGAAGCTGCCGCAATTGGTATTATTGGCGGGGCCGATGGTCCAACTTCGATTTTCGTAGCTAACAAGTTGGCTCCGCATCTTCTTGGGGCGATCGCCGTTGCCGCGTATTCCTACATGGCCCTTGTTCCAATGATCCAGCCGCCGGTCATGCGGTTTTTCACGACCCAAGCCGAGCGCAAGATCCGCATGCAAAGGCTCCGTCCGGTCAGTAAGACCGAGAAGCTGGTTTTTGCGGTCGGGGTGATGATGTTCTGCTTGTTGTTCACCCCCGATGCTGCGCCTTTGATTGCGATGCTGTTCATTGGTAACATTATCCGTGAGTGTGGCGTGACCGAGCGGTTGCTGAAGGCCGCCCAGAACGAAATCATCAACATTGTGACCATCTTCCTCGGGCTGACCGTTGGGTTGAAGTTGTCCTACAAGTACTTTCTCACTCCGCAGACTTTGATGATTGTGGCGTTAGGTTGTTTGGCATTTGTGGTTGCAACTGCGGGTGGGGTCCTGATGGCCAAGTTCATGAACCTTTTCTCGAAGAACAAGATCAACCCGTTGATCGGTTCCGCCGGTGTGAGTGCCGTTCCCATGGCCGCTCGGGTGAGTCAGGTGGAAGGACAGAAGGCGGACCCATCGAACTTCCTGCTGATGCATGCGATGGGACCCAACGTCGCCGGTGTGATCGGCAGCGCCCTCGCCGCCGGTTACTTCATCGCAGCCCTCACCTGAGGAATCCGATAGCGTTTGTTTCGAAAGAGGTGCTCCAGTCACTTGGAGCGCCTTTTTTTTGGTAGGCTGGCTTGGAGCCAGATCACAAGGACCGACTGCCCGAATCATCTTCCAATAAATACACAGAGCATCTATTTGAATTGCATTCGGAAGGGGCGTAAACCGACATATCTTCATTCAGAACAATGTCTGTGATGCATAAGGAATAACCCGCTGGAATACGGACGGGATTTATCACCGGATGGGACGTTGTTTCCCGGGTGTGGGTGTTTCAGTCGTAGTCGTAGAGTTTGGGGTCGCGTTGCGGGCCCATGAGCTTGCGGCGATTGGCTTCCCAGCGGACTGAAAGACTTCCACCCGGTTCAGTGGTATCCCCCGGAATATCATTCTCTTCCCCGCAATTGTCGAAGGCGGATCCGAGTTCCTCCTCCAACTGATCCGGGGAACAGCCCTCCTCGAGTTTCCGGATCATTGCTTCCATGTTGCCATCCAGTTTCTCTCCGGAGAGTTGGGCCATGCGGCGCATGATCTGGCCCATTTTGCGCGGATCTGGCTGGTCCTGATCCATCCCGGCCATCATGTGTTCCATTTCACCCATGGCAGCTATCATCCTGGGATCGTCATCATCCGGAATCCCGCCTTCAGATGATTTCGAATGAATGCCAGTGACTGAGAAGGAGCTGATCCTCCGCTCCATGTGAAAAGCCGGATTGTCGGGACAACGGGGAATGCATTTTGCCTGTTCGGCATTTCGCGCGAAGAAAGAGTAGATCCGATTGTTGTCGGGACAGTAGAACTCGAATATCGCCATGGTGCTTCGAATGATTTTTCGACTTGCTCCATAATGCTCAAATTCGGTACAGACAAGCATGAACAAATTCCTTCACACCCGCATCCGTGTGAGCGATCTCGACCGCTCTGTCCATTTCTATTGTGACTGTTTCGGCTTTCTGGTTTACAAGCGGGTGGATCGTTCTCCTGCCGGGAACGAGATTGTTCACCTGCGTCTGCCCGGGAATGATCATATGCTGGAGCTGACTTATTCGCCGGATTACAAGGTGGCGGTTCCCGAAGACTTGATGCATACGGCGATCGGCGTGCCCAATATCATCACGTTTTGTGATCGGCTTGAGCAAAAGGGAGTGGAAATCTGGCCGGACGGCTGGCGCGACAAGTTTGCAAAGGGAGAGAACCTCATGGCGTTTGTTACCGATCCCGACGGATACGAGGTCGAGATCCTGGAGAGAAAATAGGATCCGGATTTTCGCATCCGATGGGCTCATTTTTCATTTCTGATTAGAAACAGCTCGGATTCAAAAAACTGTTCCTGAAAGCATGTCTGAGAGCGTATATCTTCGGCAGAAAGACGGATGCCGATAGGCACCACGATAAGCTTATCGTCTGCTTCGCTTTTGCGGCGGATCACACCGATACACTCGCCCGCGAATTCATCGACTGGATCTTCTACACCTAAAATATACGCATCCAACTCTTCACCGTCTCCGCTTGTGGTGCCAGCGATGAAGCCGTAATTTACTGGATAGGTGTAACCATGCTTCGGATGCAAGCTGCCGAGTCTTCGATCAACTGCAACGGTGACTTTGGCTCCAAGATAGTCGAGGGCGTCCATACTATTCTGCTCATCATTCGAAATAGGGCGCTATGGCTGTGAAAACCTCGTGCCCGGGTCCGTGGCGCTTAACTTCACTGACATCGATCAGTTTTTCGATCTGCCGGATCATCTGATCCAGTCTGCGATCTTCCTGAACGCGCAGCCAGATTCTGCTGAGACCGGCGTTACCTGGAAGCGGCATACAGACAATACTGTCGACGTTGAATGCGCGCCGGGCGAAAAGGCCCATCACGTGTGACATGACTCCCGGGTGATTGGCAACAGTGAGTTCAAGGATGGTGTTCATGTTGGTGATTTCTGTGGTGTTCATCGGTTTGTGTGGGTGAGCATGTCGGTATTGCAGCCTCCGGGAGGGACCATTGGGAAAACTTTGTCGTAGACATCAATTGGGACATGGATCAGGCAGGGACCCGGTCTTTGGATAGCACTGGCCAATGCTTCGGCGGGGTTCTCGGCTTCGCCCAAGCTGAGGGCGTCGACTCCAAACCCTTTGGCAATCGCCGCAAAATCAACTTTGCGCGGATAATTGACCGCAATGAAGCGGCTGCCGTAGAACAGATCCTGCTGTTGATGGACCAGTCCCAGCGACTGGTTGTCGAGCAGGATGACTTTGACGTTGAGGTTCTCCTCAGCGAGCGTGGCCAACTCCTGAATGTTCATCAGGAAACTGCCATCTCCGGAGAAGCAGACAACCGGACGATCGGGGGCCTGAAGCGCGGCTCCGATGGCAGTCGGGAATCCGAAACCCATGGTTCCGAGACCTCCGGATGTGAGCCAGGTACGGGGTGTCGAGAATGGATACGCTTGGGCGACTTTCATCTGATGCTGTCCGACGTCGGTCGTGATGATCGCATCGTCCGGGAGGAGTGCCGCCGTGTGGCGGATCACGCCATAGGAAGACATTGGGTCATCAGCACCCGGTAACTCCAGGGGGTAGCGTTTCCTGAGCTCATCGATCTCGGTGATCCAATCGGACCGATCGGTTTTGCGGATCTCCGGAATCCAGGCTTCGAGAACCAGCCGGGCGTCTCCGGTGATCCCGATAGAGGACGGCTTGATCTTGTCGATTTCGCTTGGGTCGATGTCGACATGAATGATCCGGGCAGTCGGGCAGAAGGCTTCTACCCGTCCGGTAGCCCGATCATCAAAGCGCGAACCGACTGCGATGAGCAGGTCGCAGGCATGCAGCGCATGGTTGGTGTAACGTGCGGCGTGCATGCCGAGCATTCCGATGTTCAAAGGATGATCCGATGGAATGGCGTCGAGCCCCATCAGAGTGGGGGTGACCGGGATGGAGCCTTTTTCACAAACCTCGAGCAACGCCTTTGATGCCCCGCTGGCAATGATTCCACCTCCGATGTAGAGGATGGGACGACGGGAAGCATTGATCATGGCGGCGGCTTCGATCAAGGGTGTCCGCTCCGGAGCAGTTGGCTTGTCAGGTGTTCCCGGATCCGGCCATGAATGAACTTCCATCCGGGCCTGCTGAACATCTTTCGGGATATCGATCAGGACGGGGCCCGGTCGTCCCGAGGCGGCAATCCGAAAGGCCTCCGGGATAACGGTGAAGAGTTCAGCGATGTTCCGGACCAGAAAGTTGTGTTTGGTGATCGGAATACTCAATCCATAGGTATCAACCTCCTGAAAAGCATCTGTCCCGATAAGGGAGGATGGAACCTGACCCGTGATGCAGACAATCGGGATGCTATCGAGCCGCGCATCGGCAATGGCGGTCAGTATGTTCGTCGCTCCCGGCCCGGAGGTTGCGAAACAGACCTGGACTTCTCCGCTGACGCGGGTCATGCCTTGTGCGATGAATCCGGCGCCCTGCTCGTGCCGTGCAAGAACGTGTCGGATTCGGCCATTTCTGGCCAAGGCATCATAAATGGGAAGGTTTGCCCCTCCCGGGATGCCCGCGATGGTTTTGATCCCCTGCCTTTCGAGGAGGGTGATGATGATGTCGGCGCCTGTGTAGGATTGCATTTGGTTTTGTGGTTGTGCCGGTGTCAGACAGGCGGAAAACGAAAAACCCCGCCGGTTTGCACCGGCAGGGTTTCTGGAAATTGGATGGATTCAGATGGCCCGCTACCGTGCAACTCTAGTTACGTTTACTACTACTACAGCTACGAGTACGAGCCCCACGGATGCGTTCCGTGAATCAAATCGGGCTGATATCGGCGTGTTCATAGTAAGCTGCGGGAATAATCGATAATCGAACTACATCGACGAAAACCCGAATAAGTCAAGGCGGTATATTGGTTTTTCCGTTGCAGAAGGCGCATCCCTCGTAATACTATGATGATCGGCGTGGGTATCAGGCGCCCGGATAATCTCGATCGCTTACCGTGGACTACAGTTTCATCATTCCTGTAAAGGATCAGTGGTTGCTCACCCGCGACATGCTGCTCAGCCTGATGGCGCACACCCGGCAATACCTGAGACGGGCAGAGGTCCTGATTGTGGATGATGGAAGCGGGGAGGAGACCGCAAGCATGCTCGATCGGCTCAAGGAGCCGTGCAGGGTGATCCGGAATGGGGAAAATCTCGGATACGCGGCATCCAACAACCGTGCGGCCTACGAGGCAAAGGGTGACATGTTGGTGTTGCTGAACAACGACCTTTTGTTGACGCGGGGATGGTTTGAGCCTCTATTGGCTGCTCACCGGACCGAAAAGAATCTGGGTCTGGTCGGGAACGTGCACATCAATGCCTTCACCGGAGCGGTGGACCACATGGGGAAGTTCATGGATCCGGAAGGCTTGCCGCGCCACTACGGTCAGATGTATGCAGACCTTTTCCCATGCGAGCCGGATATTGGGTTTATGGAGTTTCCGTCGGTTACGGCCGCATGTTGGATGATTCCGAGACGGGCCTTTGTGGATATGGATGGTTTTGATTGCCAGTATCGCAACGGATTTGAGGATGATGATTTTTGCCAACGTCTTCGCCAAGGTGGCTTGCGGGCAGGAGTGGCCTTTAGAAGCCGGATCTATCACTACGTCAGTCGATCGGAAGGAAGGAAAACGCACGAGGATGCGAACCGGGATCGTTACCTTTCATTTTGGAAGGAGACGGGAATTCAATGGCATCGTGAAAGGTTTGACGAACAGATCACTCTGATGAAAAACTGGAAGCGTCAACCCTGATGAGCCATTCCTTTCTCGCGGAGCAGAAGACACTCAGGCCAACCCTTAACTATCAATCATGAACACGGCACCCAGATCCGAATCCAGTCCAACGAAAAGCAGGGAAGCATTTGCTTCTCTGGAGGCACGGATGGATGAATGCCTTTCGAAATGGGAAAAGGCCTCGGGGTTGCTC
>JAPXRV010000016.1:0-44975 GCA_033813415.1 Opitutales bacterium
GAAGGCATCCAGTAGGCACCGGTCTTCGGGGCTGGCGTGGCATACTCCATTGGTTGCAAGGAGCGGTAGGCGGTAGTGTCCGGCCAAATCCACGAGGGCTCGGTTCCAGAGCACTTCCTCCCGGATGAAGTGGCGCTGGATCTCCACATACACGTGCTCGCGCCCAAAGGCGGAGATGAGGGCGTTCATGTTTCGCTCCACGCCCTGTTTCCCATCCCGGATTGATGCCCGGTGAATGGGCCCCTCGTGATCCCCGGTGAGTGCGGAGAGTCCGGCTGCGTGTGCGGGCAGCTCGTCCCAGCGTGTGCGGGGGTTGCCTTTGGATGCGCGCAGGTGTGCTTGTGTGAGCAGTCTGCACAGGTTGCGGTAGCCCTCTCGCGTGCGCACCAGCACAGGCAGGACACTTTCGTCCTCGAGGGTGATTTCGGCGCCCACGATCGGCCGGATGCCCTGCGCGCGTGCATCGGCGTGGAGGCGGGCCGTGCCGTATACTCCATCGCGGTCGCACAGGGCTATGCCCGGAAGCCCGACGGCTGCGGCGCGGCGTGACAAAGCCTCGGGCCGGGATGCACCCCGCAGAAAGCTGAATGCGCTGCGTGCGTGAAGTTCGAAATACGGATCCTGAGCCATGGATGGTTTTGTCCTGTGTGTTGTTCCGGTGGATCAGCCGTAGGATCCTTCCAAAAACCAACGTTGATGGGTCGAGAAGATGCGGAAGAGCCCATGTTCCTCGATGGATACATCCCATTCGGTGCGTTGCCAGGATGCGGAGTCCCACCAATCGCCTGAATGCAACCATGGACCGCGGACATCGTGGATTTTGCCGGATATTTCCGGGCTTTGGATGTGCACGGGAATCCTGGCCTCGAGGGTAACCCGGATCGGGAGGGGCGGGCGCATGCGTCTCAGGGGGAGCGGGTTTGGAAAGTCGGTGGGCGTGGTCTCAATCGGATCGAGGTCGGTCTGCAGAGGAACAAGCT
Source organism: Opitutales bacterium (assembly GCA_033813415.1). GTDB lineage: Bacteria > Verrucomicrobiota > Verrucomicrobiia > Opitutales > JAFGAQ01 > JAFGAQ01. The sequence continues at coordinate 981 of JAPXRV010000016.1, forward strand.
GGAAGGCATCCGGACGGTATGTGTCGCGGAGGCGTGGGCTGCCGATGTTGTCGGACCCCACCAGTCCGGTGAGCTCGCTCAGGGTTTGCCCGAGTTTCCATGGATCGGCGATGCTCTGTTGGAAGAGGAGCAATTGCCGGGCATGGGCGTCGGTTGGGCTTGCCCGGATCGATACGGCGGTGATACCACAGTTGGTTTTGACTTGTTCCAGATGGGTGGACAGCAGTGCGAAAAGCCGGTTTGCATCGCTGGTGGCTTCCGGTAGCCTGAAGGATCGTCGGTAATGATTGTGGTCCTCGAGCGTGAGGTCGAAGCGGATCGCCCGTGCGGATTTTCCGCAGGAGCGGAGCGAGAGGCACAGGCTGTCGAGGATGCGCCGGATCGAGAACAGGAGTGCATCGAGGCTTTCGAGTCGTGTATCGAACTCAAGACTTTCCTCGAATACGGAGGGGAGTGGCGCCTGTTTTAATAAGCGATGCCGGGGCGAGTGGAGGGTGTCCCATAATGCGAGTCCTTCCTGGCCCAGGCGCTCGCCGATACCCTGCCTGGGTAGTCCGGCAAAGGCTCCGATGGTGCGGATTCCCCAGGATGCGAGAATGCGCAGCATGTTATCAGAGGGGCGTGCGGCGTCGATCGGCAGGGCGTCAAAGGCAGCCCGGTCCCGGGTGATTTCGAGAAAAGGCTGTGCACAGTAGGCCGCGTAGTGTGCCCAGTCGGGTGCGGGCGCCAGCCCGATACGGGCTTCGAGTCCATGGGATGCGAGGAGCGGAATGAGGGCGCGGGAGGCGGTGGTGCGTTTGGCGGAGGGGTGTCCGCGCAAATCCACCGTGAGTAGATCCAGAGACGTGATTTCGACAGATGGCGAGAGGGAGAGGGCGGCTCCAAACAACACGGACGATGCGGATGCATCCGCTTTCGGATCGAGGTAGAAGAGCGTTAGTTCGGCGCATCGGGCGAGCGCCTGATTGGCGGTCTGTCCGGGGATGACTCCATGGCGTCGGGCCGCTGCATTGGCCTGATGAACCACCGCATGACGGGTCTGTTCCTTGAGAACGGCAGCGGGTTGATCCGGGACTGTATCGGGTCGCTGTCGCAGACAGGCCTGCAGGTTGAAGTCCGGAATCCGGATGGCCGCGTACATGGTGCGAAGGGTAGGGGTTAGGATGCAAACGCCACCGAAGAAGGGTCGCCGTTTTCTCCGGCGAAGATCTGACGTTTGAGCACTTCAATGCGCAGTTGCTGATCCACTGGAGCACTGGCCGGATGATGATCCCATAAATCCGGCGAAAACGGTCGGGTAAGCGCCAGCCGGGTGCGTGCGCAGGGAACCCGTGCGGAGGACGTCCATACGACCAGTGCGCAATGGTGCTGGGATGTGGTCCGTTGCAGGCGGATCCATTGTTCATTCCTTACGGATACCCACAGGCGGTCGGGGGTGTCCCTGAGGTCCATCATGATGATGGGAAAGGTGTCATCACGCAGCAATATGTCGGCGGCCTTGAATGCATCCTGTGCCTTTGGGCATCGTATCCAGAGGAGACTCTCAAGATCCGGTGGTGCTGCGGACGCCGGATCGAAGTGGTGGCATGCATCGATGAGGACGATGGGTTTTCGCGACACGCGCACCGAGTGCAGGGTCCGGTGGATGATGTATTGCCCCCCGCATCCCGCTTGTCTTTCCACGCATTCAGTCACGGCGCCCCTCGCAAACCCTCCGCCCATTTGCGCATCCATTGGGGCGCATCCCGACGCAATCGCATCCTCCCCGGCCGGAGCGGGTTGTGATTCCCGGCCAAGCATCCACGCCCGTATCTCCTGGAATCGGGTGTTGCGGTCCTCATTCGCGAGGATATGCTCGGGAATCGCGAGTTTCATCTCCTTTAAAGGTAAACAAATGTTCACCAAAAACAAGTGAAATCCCACGATGATCATTCAAGGGACACCGGGAACGGGAAGGTGAATGTGAAGGAGGCTATCAGCGGGTCCGAATATTCAATCCGATCCCTGGACGATCAGGCTTGATCCCCCATTGGTTGCTTTTTCGACCGTGATCCCGAGACGGTGGGCTTCGCTACTGCCGCATGCATCAGTTTGAAAAGACGTGACGAATTCTTGTGGGCGTCGAAGTTCTTTTCGGTCCACTCGCGACCGGCTTTCCCAAGCCTTTCGCGTCGGGGAAAATCGCTCGCGAGATCCATCAGGAGTTTGACCCATTGATCGGCTGGACTGGCAGTCTGGATGATCAGCTCAATATCGTTTTTGAAGTTCTCGAGTATTCCCGAGTCCGGGGTTGCTATCACCGGAATTCCTCTGGAAAGGGCTTCGGGGATGACATTCGCAAGGCCGTTGCGATCTCCGTTGTCGTCCACGACACCGGTAAAGATGAATAGATCGCACCATGCGTAGTGATCCTGGACCTGATCGTGCGGAATACCTCCATGCAGCGAAACGCAACACGACAACTCCGCTTGCTGGATCGATTCTTCCAATTCCTCTTTCAGGGGACCGGCACCGACGATCCTTGCTTCGAACGGGATCCCGCGTTTGCGCAGAGCAGAGTAGATCCGGACTTGATCCAGATATCCTTTCTTCGGGACCAGTCGTCCAACCGTAAGGATGCGGATGGTGTCGATCTCCGGTCGGAGTGTGTTGACCGGAGGGAATGATGACAGACCACGCCTGATCCAGTGGATGCGGCTGGGAGGTGCCCCGGTGCGGATCATTTGCCTGCGGGCGAAGCGGGTGGAGGAGTGGATCACTTTTGCCCGTAGCGCTTTTTCGGGAAGGAGGCAGTCTCCTCCTTTTTTGAATACATCATAGGCGTGGGCTCCCATCGAAAACGGGGTGCCGATGAGATCCTCCAACGTGAGCGCAGCAGTTGCCGGCATTGTCGCCCATACGCCATGTATGAGATCCGGATTGAGCTTGCGGATTTGGTGCGCCCGGATCAGCGCGAAGGCCTCGCCAAGAAAAGTTTCCTCAAGGTTGGTGAAATAGCGCGGCGGTCGTGTGAACCAGCGGCGAAAAATCGAAGCGATGGCTCCGGGCTTTACTATCAGCCAGTAGGGTAGCCAGTAGACCAGAAGGAAGAGTTCGAACAGGCGGAAACGGTGGACCGGCATGCCCTCGAAACTGCTTCCACCTCCGTACAGGGAGTAAATCGTCAAATCCGCGTGTTGCTCCTTCATCACCCGGATCTCCCTTTGCAGGAAGGTCTCGCTCACCAATGGAAATGTTGTGAAGAGGTAGCATAGCTTCAACCGCGGTTGGTCCGCCGATGGCACTACCTTCTTTTTCCGTTTTCGGGGAGAAGCTTTTGTCGGTTTGGGTCTCTTCATCCTGATGCCGAAAGGTCAATTAGTGCGGCCCCGGCCTTCACCGGGATGCCCGGAGCGGGATGGGGTGCGACAGGTGATTGGGTAATTGAAGATCGTCTGATCTCCAGATCAATGAAGGGTGTTTGGGTATGCGCATGGTTCGATTGCCATGGTTTTTACAACACCAGTCCGGAATTCGGGAATGGATTTCAATCAGCCTGAGCGGTTTCAGCAGGAGCCTCACGCGCATAGTCAAATATCAGGGTGATCTCGTCAGCCGTAGCGACCTTTTCATTTCCACACATAATGGTGCCCTCAAAGACAACCAGTGGATGGCGCAACCGCTTGAGCTTCACCGTGAGGTCGAGTTTGTCTCCAGGACGGCATACCCGCACGCACCGTACTCCGTTGCACGAAGTGAAGTAGACCGCCTCTGGATTCGCGGGGCGTTTGAGTCCCTTTAGTCCACCCGAAAGCAGGAAGAGCACACCGAGTTGTCCCAGTGCTTCGAGCAGAACCGATGCGGGAAACACAGGGCTATGCCGGAAATGCCCCCGGAGGAAATCTTCATCCCCCCGGATCAGGTAGTGGCCGACGGCCGTGCCTTCGACAGGCTCCAATTCCGCTTCCTCTACGAAAAGGAATGGGGGTTGCTGCGGCATGATCAGCTTGATGTCCCCGAGGTTGAGATGGTTGGTTGTGCTCATGAACAAAGTCCTGAAAATGAACGTGATGAGGGGTTCATCACAAGGAAAAAAAAGAGGCACCCCGCGCGGGCAGGATGCCTATCTGGTCAAAACGGATGTGGAACGTAGGGTAATCAGTGCTTTACCGATACCTTTTCGCCCTTATCTTGCCCGATGTCTTCAAGCATTTCGACGAACCAAGGGGTATCGATGTCGAAAGGCTTTCCGCCTTTGATGCGCTTGAACTCGATCGCGCGAAGGCGGCCCCCCTGATCTTCATCGTGGCCGATTACTCCGCTTTCGCCGCGGAGGGCACATTCCACTGCCAGATCCACGCAGCTCTTGATGAGGCGGATGTCTTCCACATTCGATGCCGCGGCGCGGGAGAAGTATCCACTCTTCTGGACGAGTGTCTTTTCAGCTCCAATCATCTTCGCAAACTGTTTGGCGAACCATTGTCCGGGATTGATCGCATCGAGCTTCACATGGCCAAACGCGTCGCGTGGAACCGTCTCGCCCGCTGCTTCCATGTCGGCGATGATCGCTTCCACACCGGCACCTTCGCTGATGAAAATGTTCACGTTGTCAAGGTCGTCCATCACCTGCTTGAGCCGCTTGGCTTCAGCCGCGATGTCGATCTTCATTTCGGGAATGAAAATCCCGTGCACATCGAGACGCTCGTGGCTCAGGCCGATTTCGGGAAGGTATTCGTCATGATCGATGAGTGCGCGATACTCACGTGCGGTCGCAGCAGTCAGCCATCCGCAATTACGGCCCATCACTTCATGGACGATCAACATGCGCGGGTTTGCGTTATGCTCGGCGACTACATTTTCGAAATAGAGGGCTCCCTGTTCGGCAGCGGTCCATGCTCCGAGACTCTGGCGGATGGGATACACATCATTGTCGATGGTTTTTGGCAATCCGATTACCTGCAGTCCATAGCCATTGCGGGAAAGGAATTCAGCCAAGTCCGCTGCTGCCGTGTTTGTGTCGTCGCCACCGATGGTGTGAAGCACATTCACGCCATCTTTCACCAATTGGTCGGCCGCGACCTTTTGAGGATCCTCGCCTTCTTTGACCAATCCACGCTTCACGCAGTCTTTCACATTGGTCAACTTCACCCGGCTATTGCCGATCGGGCTGCCCCCGAAGCGGTGAAGAATCCCGGCGTTCGCCCGGATTTCCGGTGTCACCTCGATGCTTTCGCCGAGAAGAAGACCCTTGTAACCACTGACATAGCAGAGGATCTCTATTTCGGGATCGATCTCGGTGTAGCGCTCGATCAAACCGCCCACTGCGGAGGATAGGCAAGGGGCCAAACCACCCGCCGTGAGGATTCCAATTTTCTTTTTCTGAGCCATGATAATGAAACGATTTTTCAGGATGTGCTATAGGGCAAATGTGTTCCATTCAAATACAAAGCGAGGAATTTCCCCTCTTCTCACTCCTTCATTCATTGGAATTTCTGGCCACTGCTGCATTTTTGAGTCAAATGTGCAATAGACCCGTGAATAGGGTATGCCCTTGATTTCTCATGAATTGAGAATGGTATCGTTTGTTGCCGTTCCCGAATTGCTTTGCTTGAGCAATGGGAAGGTGAGCGAAGAAGGGGATGGTGTTGTCAGGTCAAAATGACCCATTCACCCTTGCGCATGATGGGCTCGGGGCGGTCATGCTCGTCCAATCCGTCGATGTCCATTTCCGGTGATCCGATCATGAAATCCACATGGACCAGACTGTTGTTGCCGCCTGCGTTGGCGAAGGTGACATCATCCATTTCCTTTCCACCCTCGAGAGTGAAGCGATAGGCTTTGCCAAGCGCGAGGTGGCAGGATGCGTTTTCGTCAAACAGGGTGTTGTAGAAAAGCAGGCCGGATTTCGAGATCGGGGAACTGTGGGGAACCAGCGCGATTTCTCCAATGCGGGCGGATCCTTCATCGGTTTCGATGAGCTTGCGGAGAGTGGCTTCGCCTTTTTTGGCGGTGACCTGAACCGCTTTTCCGCCAGAGAAGGTGACCGAGAAGTCGTCGATGAGGGTGCCTCCATAGTTGAGTGGTTTGCTCGATTTCACAACCCCGTCGGCCCGGTTTCGGTCGCCTAACGTGAATACTTCCTCCGTGGGCATGTTGGGCACAAAAGTTATGCCTGACGTGGAGACGCTTTCGGCGGATTTCCAGATGTGCCCGGCAGGTAATCCGAGGCGCAGATCGGTGCCCGGTCCACGGTAGTGGAGGGTGTGGAAACGGCGCTCATTCAGATATCGGCTGCGTAGTTGAAGGTTGGCAATGTGCTCCTTCCAGGCTTGTACAGGATCGGCTTGATCGACTCTGCAAGTGGTGAAGATTTTGTCCCAGAGCTTGAGTTGGCTCTCCTCCGCGGACAATCCCGGGAAGACCTTTGCGGCCCAGGCCGGTATCGGCATCGAAATCACGCACCAGGCGACACGGTCACTCATGGGATAGGCCATGAAGGGCGCCATGTGTTTTTGGCCGGAGCGCATCGCGGCCGCTACATCATCCGGGTTTTGGCTGCCAAGGAGGTCGGGATCAGTTCCGCTGACTGTTATAAAGGCATCGCCCCTTTTGGCGCAGGCCAGCAGTGCGTCCGCCTGCCACTCGGGGAAGGTTTCGAAGGAATCCTTTGGGGCGTGCTGGAAGCGCGCAAGGCTGAGTTGGTCATCGTGATAAAGCACCGATACCAGCGGGGCCCCGGCATCGTAGGCGCAGGCGGTGATTTCCCTTACAAGCGGAGCGGCTTCGATCGGCGCCCTTACCATGAGGCGCTGCCCTTTTTGGAGATTGACCCCAACATGAACCGCGAGACGGGCATATGCTTGCAAAGACTCAACAAAGGATTTGCTCATGCCTCTTATGTTGATGCCTGCGCCTGAGATTGCAAGCGCGCCCTCCATGCCACCGATTCCAAAAAAACAACCGGGACAGCCTCACATGCTGTCCCGGCGCGATTACGTCTTTCTGGGAGGGATGTCTGGTATCTTGTACCACTTACAATTATCGGCCGGATGCCTCAAAACTTGAGAAAAATCGGTCTGTGATCCGTCTGCAATTCCGGCGGAAAGCGACTGCCAATGGTCCATCATGGCTTGGAAGAGGGTTTCGCATTCGAAAGGCCAGATGGTGGGCTCATCCAGTCTCCATTTGGGATGGTTTCCGATGATGTCGCGTGCCCATGAAAAGTAGGGATCGTCGTCTGTGCGGAAGCATAGCTTGCCTTCGGGCGTCATGAATGGGTGGATGAGATCCAGAAACGATGACTGGATGAGGCGGCGCCGGTGATGGCGTTTTTTCGGCCAGGGATCAGGGAAGAGCACCATGATCCAGTCGAAGGAGACCGATGGGGGTAGAATCTCGATGAACTCGATTGCTTCCGCCTTGATGAAGTGAAGGTTGTTGAGCTGCCGTTTGGTTGCTTTGAGTTGGGATTTGGCGACCCGTTGCGAGATGATGTCCAGACCGATGCAGGTGGTGGCGGGGTGGGCAGTCGCATAGGCGGTCAGCCAGTGGCCATGTCCGCATCCGATCTCGAGCACCGCATGTTGGGCTGTGCTGAGGATGGGATCCATGCGGGCTCTCAGTTCCTGTTGCCTGACCCCTTTTCTTTCGATGGCATCCCTGAGGCCGTCCGGAATCGCTTGATCCGGGGCAATGGCATACTGTGGACTATGGCTGGGCACGGTATCGATCGGTTCAGAGAAGGATAGGGATGCTGGCGGCGGTGGATTACTCGCCGATGATTGTGATAATGAGTGAGCGGCTGTGAGGTATGCTCCGGTGCTCCCAAAGGAAGAGCCCCTGCCATGTGCCGAGAAGCAGCTGGCCTTCTGAGAAGGGAATGTTTTCGCTGCTGCGGGTGAGTGCCATGCGGATGTGACTTGGCATGTCATCCGGGCCTTCCATGGTGTGGGTGAACCAAGGTGTGTTTTCGGGCACCATTTTTTCAAGAAAGCGTTCCAGGTCGGCACGTGCCGATGGGTCCGCGTTTTCCATCAGGACCAGACTGCAGCTGGTGTGCTGGCAGAGCACGGACGCCAGACCTTGCCGCAGTCCGGAGTCGCGGAGCGTGGCTTCAAGGTGATGCGTGACGTCGGTCATCCCTTTGCCGCGGGTGCTGATCCGAATGGTTTTCTGATACACGGACATGACGTGAGTGGATCGCCGTTATGAGAAATGGCGACCGGTTTGCAGAAACATTGCTTGGATTATCCCTGAGTCGAGAGCCAACGCTCGGTTTCGATGGCGGCCTGGCATCCCATGCCTGCGGCGGTGATCGCCTGCCGGTAGTGATGGTCCGCGCAGTCTCCGGCAACAAAGACGCCGGCTTTTGCTGTGCGCACCTGACTTTGGGACTCGGGAATGAAATAACCTTCGTCATCGAGGGGGAGCTGTCCTTTGAAGGCAGATGAATTGGGGATGTGCCCGATCGCAATGAAAACCCCCTGAAGTTCTATCTGACGGGAATTTCCCGTAACTCTGTCCAGGGTGGTGAGCGAGGATACGAAACCCTGATCGTCCGGGTTGATGGACTGCACGGTGCTGTTCCATACCATTTCGATCTTGGGATTGGAGAGCACGCGGTCCGCCATGATTTTGGACGCTCTCAATTCATCACGCCGGTGGACGAGGTATACTTTTGAGCAGAAGCGGGTAAGGAAGAGAGCCTCTTCGCAGGCCGAATCGCCTCCGCCGATAACGGCCACATCCCGGTCGCGGTAGAAGGCACCATCGCAGGTTGCACAGGTCGTTACTCCCTTTCCACCATACATTTCTTTTTCCCCGGGAACGCCGAGCATACGGGGCGACGCTCCGGTCGCAACGATCAGGGCCTTTGCACGGTAGCTGGCGTTTTCGGAACGAAGGGTATTGTTACCCGGTGTGAGCTCCACTGATGTGATGACATCGCTGACAAAACGGGCGCCGAAGCGGGTGGCCTGTTTTCGGAGGTTATCCATAAGCATGAATCCATCGATTCCTTCCGGAAATCCAGGGAAATTCTCCACTTCCGATGTTGTCGTCAATTGGCCACCGGGAAGCACGCCTTCGATTACAAGCGGGTTGAGGTTGGCGCGCGCGGTGTAGATGGCCGCAGTGAGGCCGGCGCAGCCGGAACCCAGGATGATCACGTTGTTGGATTCAGATTCAGATGGCATATGCCCATAGCAAACGCAGGAATCGGAAGGATTCAATTGAAAACCGTGTGGATTTGTCGGAAGCAGGGAAGTCCGGCGGGATGCTGCGATTGGCGCATGTGCAGAACCGGGTGGGTTTGCGTTTATCGCGTGAAGAGGGCTTTCGGATGAGTCGACAGTTGACTTTGCCTTGATTCTCTGAAGGGATTTAGGACATGCGTGAGGCTTCAAAATTGGTGGGTGTATGTCGGGTTGTTTTCGCAGCAGGGCTTTTGGTAGTGGGGGCGTGTTCGCCCAAGATCACTCCCGGGCCGGTGTATGATGGCGAACCTGCGCGGGAGAAGGCCATGGCCTACATGGGCGCACCTGTCAATATGAGTCATGAGGGACGCATCGTCACCAGTGGTCCATACTATGAGTTTGCGAGAGAACTGGTGGGAATCTGGATGCGGGGAAATGCGGGTGCGCTTCGTTCGAAATTGAGCGCGGATACGGTTGCCTTCCATGGGTCCGATTCGACATACTGGGATTTTTGGTCGAAGGGGATGATCGAGCACATGCTGCTCGGCTCAAGGGAGGCCCCGAAAGTGGTAGCGGTTTTGATCGAGAACCTGTCCGATTCCCAGCTCCATCAGGCACAGCTCAAATGGTTTGATTTTCCCCGGCAGCCTGAAGTGGCGTTGATGCTCTACTCCTTTGATCCATCGAAAGGCATGCAGGGCAAGTTGTTCTATCCCGTCATGGATGGAGAGGAAATGAAGTTGGTTCTGGAAAAACCAAGACCTGACACCGGGCAGTCTGCCGGTATCCCGTCCAAGTGATCCCATTCGGGAAATTGGGTGGATCCCGGAAAAAAGCGCTTCGTCAGCCTGGGTAGAATGCTCCTAAATCTTAAGACCATCGCTATCCGACAAAAACCACGGCTATTTTTGGCTACCGGAAAAAAGCGCTTCGTCAGCCTGGGTAGAATGCTCCTAAATCTTAAGACCATCGCTATCCGACAAAAACCACGGCTATTTTTGGCTAGGTGGTTTGACAGGGGGAGGGAGATGGAGAAATTAGTTAAGAGAAGGGGGTAATATGAAGCGAAAGCGAATCATAGTCACGGATGGTATATATCACTTGATGAGCCGTTGTTGTCTGGGAGAGCACTTGCTGGAGGATGGGGAGAAGGAGATGTTCATCCGGATGATGCACAAGCAGGCGGCGTTCTGTGGGGTGGACCTTCTGGCTTACTCGATCATGTCGAATCACTTTCATATTCTGGCGCGTGTGCGGAATGAGAAGCCCCAGACGGATGAGGAGATATTGAGGCGGTTCCGTCTGCTGCATGAGGGTGGACGCCTCTCGCCGTATTCGATGACTCCGGATGCGCTGGAGAAGGCGCTGGAGCGGAATGACGAATTGGCTCAGCGGGTGCGCGAGGGATTGCTTGCGCGTATGGGGGATGTGTCGGTGTTCATGCGTGAGCTCAAGCAGCGTTTCAGTATCTGGTATAACCACCGGAATGGAAACCGTGGCACATTATGGATGGATCGCTTCAAGAGCCTGGTGGTGGAGCCTTCGCTGCATGCGATGGCGACCGTGGCGGCCTACATCGACCTCAATGCGGTGCGCGCTGACCAGGTGGATGATCCCGCGGATTACCGTTTCTGCAGCTTTGCTGCCGCGATGGGTGGAAAGGCATCCGCAATGGAAGGATACCGTCTCATCTATGGAGGCCGCAGCTTTGATGAAGCCATGGCCGGGTATCGTCTGTGCCTGTTCGGAAAAGGTGCAAAACCCAAGGGTGAGCTGGACAAAGACCGGGGTGTGATTTCCGAAGAGAAGCTCAGTGAGGTGATCCGCAGTGGAGGCAAGGTGGAGATGCCGGAGTTGCTGCGCCGCAGGATCCGTTACTTCAGCGATGGGATGGCGATCGGCTCGAAGCTCTTCCTCAAGGAGATCTATGAGCAACGCCGGGATTGTTTTCCTGAGAGCCGGAAGGCCCGCTTTGCAACAATGAAAGGCGCGGACTGGGGTGGACTACAGGTGGTCCGTGACCTCAAGGTCAATCTCTTTGGGTGATCCAGTGGCAGACCTCAGCTCCCAAGATGCGAGTTCTGATTTGCCGGTAGTTGTCGAGAACCCGAATATTCGGGTGCCGTGATTGTAGAGGCTGGTCGTGGAGGGTTTGTCGAATCGTCAGGTGAGTTCTTTCATCTAATTGGCTCACCCACAGAGCTTAGCGTCATGTTTTATCTTTATCGATCCGGTCAGAGGTTGCCAAATACCAACCATCCTTCCTATGGGGCGCCCGCAGAATCAGTAGCGCATACATGTCAAAGGCCAGACATTTGTCCGGCCTTTGATGATGAAAAGCGAGAGATTCAAAAAGGATGAATCCCCTCAATAACGGGTAGGACTCCGGTCAGCTTTTGGCTTTATGGAGATCCTTGAGAGCTTCTCCAATTTCGGCGACCTTCTTTTCGTTGAGCGGGTAGAAGCTCACGATGAGCAGGAAGACGATCCCGAATCCTGCCGGAATGAGGCTCATCAGGTGCATAAGTCCATTCATGACTTCAGGGGTGGGAATCATGTGAGGTTTGAAGCCCGCAGAGTGAAGCAGCCACCCTGCAAGGGCTCCACCGATTGCCCATCCAAGCTTCTGGGACATAGTGGACGCGGAGAACACCAGTCCTGTTGCCCTGCGTCCGTTTTTCCATTCCGCGTAGTCAGCCGTATCGGCATACATCGCCCAGATCAAGGCACTGAGGGGGCCTCCGGTTATGGAGCCTAGAATCTGAAGCAGGAACATGGCGGCGACTTGATCCGGCTTGAGCAGATAGAAGGCTGCTGTGCTCAAGATTCCGATTATTCCATAGATGATAAATGTCTTCTTCTTGCCAAGAATGGAGGTGACAAAAGGAAGCAAAACCACTCCCACAATTGCTGAGAACTGTCCAATTGTATTGAAGATGGAAACCAGCCATTCAAAGCCATATTTCCCTGAAGCGATGCCAAAGGGTAGGTTGAGGGTCTGCTCGCCCACATAGTATTTGAAGTAGTGGACGGTTGCGGTGGAACGGGTGGCAACGAAAAGGATGAAGGTGATCGTTGTGGCAAACAGGATCAGCCAAGGCTTGTTGCTGAGGAGGTCCTTGATGTCGCTGGATATCGGATTCTTTTTCTCCTGAACCGGTTTGACACGTTCTTTGGTTCCGGCGAAAGCAATGAGGAAGCAAAGAATGGCGATGAAGCCGATCCCCATGAATGCGAGTTGCCACCCGCGTTTTTCGTTTTTCGCGGCGTCCCTATAGAATCCAGTCTTGGAAATTGCAGCCAGGTGCAGAGGCGAATAGCCTTCAGGCGTCAGTGTCTGAATGTTGGCACCTTCGTTGATGAGAATCTGGACCTTCTCAAGATCGCCGATAAACACCGCTATATGAAGTGGTGACAATCCCTTTGAGGTCAGTGCGTTGACATCGGCACCTTCTTTTATGAGTGCGCTCAGTGTTTTTGACTTTCCTTCCAATACCGCAGAATGCATCTGAGTGAAGCTGTCCTCTGCGGCTTGGGAATCGCCAAGAAGTGTCATGAACGATAGTTGCAGGTCGTTCTTGTCTTCTATTGTAGCCAGATCCAACGCCGTCCGGTTGTCGGGGGTTGCGAACTCCACTTGTGCTCCAGCGTTGATGAGGACTTCCGCAATCCGCGAATTGACGGTGATTTTTCCCCCTCCCAGTTGGAATACCACCGGAAGCATGAGTGCGGAAATGACCACTCCAGCCGTGTAGGCACCCATGAACTTGAAAGACGACAAGGATGTGCGCTGCACGGTGTCGGAGCTGATTACTCCGAGCAGGGAGGTGTAAGGGATATTGATGATCGTGTAGAGAAGCATCAGGGCGTTATAGGTGACATACGCCCAGATGAGCTTTCCGGGTTCGGCGAGATCAGGTGCTGTGAAGGTGAGTACTCCGACGATTGCGAAGGGCACACAGAACCAGAGCAGATAGGGTCTGAATCTCCCCCAGCGGGTTTCGGTCCGGTCAGCGATCATTCCCACCACTGGATCGGTGATCCCATCGAGAATACGGCTTACGAGGAACATGGTGCCTGCCGCAGCCGCGGATATGCCGAAAACATCCGTGTAGAAATACAGCAGGTAGATCATGAAAGTCTGCCAATACAGCACGGATGCGAAGTCGCCCGCGCTGTAGCTCAGTTTTTCACGGAAGGATACTTTTTCAGTGGTCATGGGTTGTGTAGGGGGGGATAATGATGATACTCGACATGCGCTAACCCTGTGGCAAAAAAAGAGGCCGAAGGGGTAACGCCTGCTTAAATGCTATGGGGAAAATGAATGGTTCTGACAAGAAATCTCATGCGCGGGCCATGCATTTCCTGTAAAACGCATTCAGGTCGGTGTTGATGAGCAGTGAGGGGAGCGACGATGCGCCCGGGCCTTGCGCGGTGAGGGTGACGTAGTCTCCAGTGTGGGAAGTGCCTCCCCAGCTCACCGCAGTGTGGTTTGCCAGAATGGAAGCGAGGGTTGGGATAGCAGCGTTCTGGTAGGTGTAGGGATTCGGTCCATGGGATCGGATGGCATCCAGAACCAACCCCGCCTCGCTGGCAGAAAGTTCGATGCCGGTGCCTCCATGGATCAGCGACGTCAGGTCTCCGATGGTCATGTCCGCATGCCAATCTCCACTGATGGCGGAGTAGCTTCGGGACATCCTGCCGACTTTGGAGAAGAGTTTGTCGGAATCACCGTATCCATCTCCCTGTCCGAAGAGTCCGGGATTGGAGTTGCCGTGGTCGGTGGTGACGACAACGAGTGTGTCGGGATGCTCGGCCTGGAAACGCAGGGCGACTCCGATGGCATCGTCGAAGGCGATTTGATCCCTGACAAGCCCAGGTGCGTCATTGACATGCGCAGCATGGTCGATTTTGGCACCTTCCACCTGAAGGAGAAACCCCTGACCCGTGCGTTCGAGCCGCGTCAAGGCTGCTGTGGTCATCTCTGCGAGCGTTGGAACACTGCGGAGCAGGGCAGGGTCGTTCAAATGGTCCACTGTATAGGGGATGTGGGACTCTGAGAAGGTACCGAACAACGGTTTGTCACCTTTTTGGCTGAGAAGTTCGTCACGTGAGCGAAGGACAGCATATCCCTTTTCACGGAAGCCGGAAAGAAGATCTTTCTTATCGGACCGGAGCGCAGGATCGAAAAACCTGTAACCCCCCCCGAGGTAGACCTGAATGGCGCGTTCAAGGTATTGGGTGGCGATGCCCTCTTCGTCGTCGCGTTTGTCGGATTGGGCGAGAAAACCGGCTGGGGTTGCATGGGTAACGGTGGCTGTGGTGACGAGGCCGCCAACCCATCCGTGCTTCATGGCCGTCACGAGAATGGGTTCAAGCGGCGTGCCATCGGGCGCAACGTTGACGTATCCGTTGACGATGCGATGCCCGCATCCCCAGGAGGATGAAGCAGCTGAGGAATCTGTGACGACCGAGCTCGCCGATGCCATGTCCATGAGCCCTTGATGGTGTTCCCCGGAAGGGGAGGTCATCAGTTTTCGCCAGTTGGTTTGACTGCCGCGGTATTGTTGAGAGTAGCGTTCGGCAAGGGTCAGCACACCGGTGCTCATGCCGTCACTGACCATGTGAATGATGCGCTTGGGTTTCGCGGCTGGGGAAGCTCCGGTAGATGCGATAGGGGCGGATACAGCAGGATTTTTCGCTGTGCATCCACCCAGCATGACGAGCGCCGAGGTGCTGGCTGCACCTCGCATGAAAGAACGACGGGATATACGGGACATGGGATAGTTCGTTTTTTTGCAGGCATAGTGGCGTGTCGATGCCGGGTCAATTCTCAAACCCGCCGATTGGTTGTTAATGCATGAACTCTGTTGCATGCGGGCCTCAATGAAGTGGAATCGGATGGCACTGTAACATGGGCAAGATGAATTATCTGAACGCCGGCGGGTGAATCTTTCTCCAATCGACATGCGGAAGTGTGGAATGGGTGTCTGGCCTGGACTCCTTCCGTGTTACATTTTCGGGTTGCGGTGAACCCATATTCATGTGAATGATGCCGGGATCACGGAAACCCAGTGTGCCCCATCGGCGTAATCAATCGAGTAGTCATCAGTTATTTCATGGTCGGAAATCGTATGTTCAGGAAATTAGCGTATTTGTCCTGTCTCCTTATTGGTGGAGTGTCGCTTTGGGCTGGAACCGCATCTGTTCGGACTCATCCGTTCCACCGGGCGGAAGGCATCGCGAGCGAAGGCATGTTATCGGCATTCTGGGTCGGGACCACGAGTGATCTCGCCTTCAGTCCGGAGAACCGTTCGGATGTGGTTGTGCTTGGGAATTTCGCCCAGGTTCGCCTGGAAGATGACTACACCCGCTACTATGTGGGGCAGTATTTCGGCTTTGAGAGTCCCACTCGCGAAGTGCAGGATAGAGGTGCAGTTGTAATCAAGGTTGATCCCAAGTTTGCGGTGGTGACCGGCCCTCAGCTCGTCGGGTTTATCCGGAAGAAGGGCCCTTGGATCAAGTCAGCAGAGGATAAACAGGAAACCGGCGTTCTTGATGCTTTGTCGGGCACATTGACATACGACAGCCTCCAGGCCGAGAGGACGGTGCACTATGAGTTGAGTGGCCAATCGGGAGAGGATACCACTTCAATTGCCGGGTCGGGTCGCATGTCGGTGTTGTCGGAAGATATGATTTCTTTCGACGAATGGGCGGCTGACTGGCAGTCACCTGATTACAAGTTTGCGGCGCTCACCGCTACACGCGAAGGAACCGTTTATTCGGGAATCTTCCGCAGAAGTGATTTCGGGGAACCGCTTGATTGGTTTAACCGTCTCGCCATCCTTGAGATCACGGATACGAACGATTCTGACGGGGATGGCATTCCGGATCTTTCGGATCTGGGTGACTCCGGATTGAAGACGCAGGGATATGACATGGGCAACGGATACTACTGGTCTGAAGATCTTCAGACTCCGATCCTGAGTCAGAAAACCGGTGTATGGGATTTTTCGACTGACATGGGCTGGATATACCTGCCCGAAACCCAACCGGATCCGGAGTTGTTCTGGGTATACAGTCCGGCTCGTGGTCTAGGCTGGTTATGGACTCGCAGTGACCTTCGGCCGGTGTTCATCCGGGCCTCGGACGGGGCGAGTGTCAAGTTCCGCACAGATGTGGACGGGGTGGTTCGTTACCTCGATGGAGCATCTGGCGAATGGGTGGTCGTCGTAATGGAAGACCAGTAAAATGGAATCGTGATCTGTCCGTTATCGAGGGATTCAAAATTGGAAGTATGCAAATGAATCGTTTTTCTATATTCTGTTGTGCGTTTTTGTCGGCTTTTGCCGGTTTGTCCGTGGCGAACGCTCAGGTGTCGGTTTCGTTTGATGTAGCTGGTCAAACGATCGATGAGACTCAGGACATTTACGTGATGCTCAAGCTGAGTGGTCCGTCGCTGCTCGAAGTGAAGGTTCCCTACCGCTTTGGCTCCGCGAGCACGGCTGTGCTTGATCAGGATTTCAAATATCCTGACACAGATGAAGATGGAGAGCTCGAAAGCCAGAGTCCGATCGTTTTCGCGCCGGGTGAAACCTCTAAAGTGATCTATTTGGGAACCATCAACGATGATGCTGAGGAAGGGGACGAATTGCTGGTTCTTGAGATCGTTACGGACAGTCTTTCTGTAGCGGTTCCCGGAGCGATCCTGAGTCACACGGTGCGAATCCGCGACAATGACCGTATCCGGGTTTCGATTCCACGGTATGAGGGCGAGTTCAAGGAGAATGCGACGATCAGTGTTCCGCTGCAGTTGTCTTCTGTATCGGCCTCCGAAATCCTGGTTCCATACACCATCACAGCTCTTGAGGGATCTTTGTCCGATTTGAATCTTGCCTCGACCTACACATCTTCGAATCCCCTCAAAATCACCGCTGGCAGTCAGACCTCCTCTATTCTGATCTCGATCAACAACGACCGCATCGTGAATCAAGTGGAACGCCGCCGTTTTCAGATCACTTTGGGTGAGCCCACCATTGCGGAGTCTCCCAATGTCAAGCTTGACTATGATACCAAGCCCTACATTGCGACGGTTTTGGACAACGATCCCATCGAAGTGCGGCTGGTTCAGGCGGACGGAAAGGATTATCATTTCACGGACGAGCATGCGAGCAGTTCATTTATGGTGAGGCTTTATGACCGGTTCGGAGATCTCACCACTGCATCCGAGGTCATACAGGTTCCCTTTACCTTAACTGGGACAGCCAAAAAAGGCGACAAGGATACTGACGACTATTACGTGGAAGATAGCCCGATAGAAATCAAAGCAGGAGAATCGTCCGCCACTCTCTCGGTTTCCATCAACAATGACATGGAAGTGGAGGAAGATGAGACCGTGATCATCACTCTCGGACAGCCGAATTACAAGACCAACACGGGTGACTTGATACGCGGCGAGCCATATGAGCACACGATGACGATTGTTGACAACGATCCGGTGACCCTCAGTTTTGGCGTGATTTATTCGAAAGACGACGAAGCGGCTGCGGCGGATGAGGATATTGAAGACGTGCTGTGGGTTCCTTCGCAGGGTGCGATCGTTGGAGAGCAGACGAGAGGTGCATACGTCTATGTATTTCTCTCATCCCCAACGTCAAAGGCGGTGGAGTTTGACCTCGAAATCGATGCTCAAGGTTCGTCGGCTACGATGTTTAATGCGAAGAAGAGTGATCAGCCATGGGACTATGCGATCGCCAACAGAGATGTGGTTCTCGATCAGGCGGGAAAGAAGGTTCGTGCCCGGATCAACGCTGGTTACCAATACTTCACGGTCAGTGTCGAGCTCAATGCCGATGATCAGACTCCATGGGTTTATGGGCAACCTGCTCCGGCTGACAAGGAAGCCGACGAAACGGTCCGATTCCGGATTTCAAATATCAATACAACGTCAAGTTCTGTGAATTTGGGTGAGCATTCGGAGTTCACACTCACCATCAGGGATATGCCCGACATTGATGTTACTGCACTTTTCGCTGATTGGGACTTGGATACTTCTGCCATGGAAGGCGATCATTTCCCGATCAATCGATACACCGGGCTTCATGAGGTCAAATATCGTGGCTCGCCATCGGTGCCTTGGGACGCTTCGGAATTTGCGGGCTATAAATCTTACAAGATCATGTATCGCACCGCCAATTTCGATGCTTCCGATGAAGTTGCCGAGACCAATGATCCGCTGTTCACTAATCCAGCTACAGTCGAAATTGACCAGCCTTTTGAGCGCTATGTCTATCCACCGTTCCGTCTGCGTTATGCGGATGGATTCAAGAGAATCGTATTGCGGGCAGGGGAGCCGACCAAGAAAGATCTCTTTGAGTTGAAAAACGCGGATATTGTTGAACGGGCTGAGTTCCTTTTGTGGCAGCTATCAATGCCCGCATTGAATGATTTTGAAGCTGATAGAAACAGCTATGCGATGCCGGGTGACCCGATGGATTTCACCGTTGAGTTTTCTTCGAGTGGCAAGGGGACATTGCCGAGGAACCTTGTGGATCCTTCCGATGCTTCCGGGCGTGTAAAGGTGTTCCTTTCGGCGACAGACTTGCCAGCAGCCGCTACCGGTTCGTCTCTGATCAACCCGCTCCGGATCCTGCCTCTTGAGAACGGCGATATGATGTTGGAGTTGGACACCTCGGTTGCGTCCAATGGTATCCAGGTCCAGTACCTCGAACAGGACGGCAAGTGGCGCACAGCCCAGCCGATTTCCATACAGACCGAGGGAGCGAGCCGTCACTACTGGATTGACAGTGGTCCTCCGAAAACCCGCCAGGACCCGGCATCCGTTGATTTCCGTCTTTATCGAGTGATTCAGAATTAGCCCTTCTATGAAACATAGCTTCCGAACAATTGCTGGAGCAGCCAGCTTGATGGCATTTGCCCTGACTTCCCATGCTCAAATGCCTTTTCAGGGCGGATGGGCCAGAGGGGCTAATGAATACATGGAGTTTTTTGTGTCCGCCAAATACCTGACCGGAACAAAGGTTCAACTCCACAATCTCGGCGAAATGGGATACGTGCGTGATTCGAGGAGCAACTACACCCATCTATTCAATGACGGATGGGTCAATGTGTTGTTTCCGGGAAGTGACCGAACTTCGGATTTCAGTTTCCGATTTGAGAATGCGAAGGGGAACGACGACGGATATGTCGAGTCCTTCTCGCTTTCGCGCTACCGCTCCTCCTCTTTGGGAACGGGATATGAAGCTGAGCAGGATTTCGTGCCAGGATGGGAAGTCGGAATTCGGCTCCCTGGATGGAACCCAACACCACGTTTACGTATTGGTTTACTTGCCGGGCTCAGTGTGAATGCGCTCGAAGAAGACTACTCCGCAACTGTCGAGGGTGAGCTTTTCCGGCAAAAACTGTCAGTGCCGGTGTTTGGCTCAGAGATTTCGATGTCTTCTGCCGGTCAGTATGTGGGGAGTCCTTCCTCCGGTCCATATATTCTGCTTTCGAACCTTAGTTTTGATCCAAGCACCGAGGAAGCGGTTGAGCAGGTGTTGGCCAATGGAGAAGTGGTGAATGTGCCGTCTTCGGTCACCGGGAAGTATGGCCTGGATGGAATTCTGGCAACGGTTCGCGGTGGATTCTACATGGACTATTCGCTCACTCCACGTTGGGTGGTGCAAGCAGGGCTTGGCCTTTCCATGACTTACCTTTGGAGCGAGTTCAAATCGGATCAGACATTGGTGAGTTCGACGCTGGCCTCCGCCTACCAACTGATTGACACGGTTCGCTCGGACGATTACCTGATCGGAGGTTACGGGCAACTTCAGTTGTCCTATCGCTTGAACGAGCGGACATCTTTGTATGCGGGAGCTGAGTTTCATGCGGTGACCGAGGCGAAAAGTAACAAGAAGGATGCAACGTATGCCGACATCGACATCGGGTCTCCCTTGTATTACTCGGTTGGCGTTTTGATCCGCTACTGATGCTGATCGTGCGGGAGGGGCTACCGGCGTGCCCCTATCCGGTTCGGAAAGGCGGATTTTATTCGTCTTTTTGTCCAAGGATCCGGTCCATGATCTCGGTCATGTCCTCGGCTGTGTCGAACACGTGTCGAGCGATGTAGACTGGGGCTTTGGTCTGCACTGCGAGCGCGATAGAGTCGCTCGGGCGCGCATCGATTTCGACGAACTTTTTGCCGATCTCGTTGTCCATCTGGAATTGGAGCCGTGCAAAGAATGTGCTGTCCACCACGTCGTTGATGAGCACACGTTTGAGGGTGATGTCGAAACCTTGCAGTATGAAACCAATGAGATCGTGGGTGAGCGGGCGTTCCTTGCGGATGCCTTCACTGGCCATCCGGATGGCTTCGCCTGTGAAGGCGTCCACGTAAATTACGATGGTTTTTTCTTCATTGCCGAGAAAAAGCGCATATCCGTTCGTGTGCGGAACCGGAATCTTGAGGGAGACTTCCACTACGTCATTTGACATATTGCGAAACTATAGGAATTGAGCCCGATTATTCAACCGGCAAACCGCCATTTCACGTTGCATAACGCTGGGCGCAATACGTCTGCTGAGCAATCAGGAGCCTCTTTCCGACGGGAGTCCGAAGCGGTCGACGTAGAGCCGGATCACATGATCCGCGACTTCATGAATGGCCCGTCCATCGGTGATGATTCCGAGTCCAACCTCCCGGTAGATGGGATTGCGGATCTCCAGTAACTCAATGATTCTGGCCTTGGGATCGGGAACTTGAAGCAGCGGGCGGTTGGTGTCTCCGGAGACTCTTTCCAGGATCGTTTCCGGAGAAGCGTATAGAGCGATCACCAGCCCGAACGATTTCATATGGTCGAGCAATCCGGGCTGCATGATCAGTCCGCCTCCGCAGGAAACGACGAGCCCATGATTGGGATGACCTCCGAATATGAACTTCCTCTCAAGTTCTCTGAAGTGGGGTTCGCCGTGAAGTTCAAAGATCTTCGGAATCGTCAGGCCTTCGGACGCTTCGATTGTATGGTCCGAATCCATGAACTGCATTCCCAGGTGGTATGCAACCCTTCGGCCGACTGCGCTTTTTCCAGTCCCCATGAATCCTGTAAGATACAGGTTCGGGCGTATGGCCGGATCCAGCGATGTCAGTGAGTTTGGGAGCATAGTGGAGCCATCATCCGCCCCGATAAGTGTAAATGCAAGCATCTCCGTCCCTCTAATCCGGTTCAATGCGCTGAGCCTCAATCCCTGTTTTCCACATTGGTTCATGCGGATGCACGGTTGACGGTGGGAGACTGCAAACATCGGCCCTTCCGGACCATCCGAATCGGGGTATTCACGTTCCGGACTGAAGCGCTTGCCAGATGCCGATCCAGAAGGGCAGAGTGAGGATGGCTCCTGTGTAGCCCGCAAGCAGGACGGCACTGGCTCTTTCGCGGTTTCCTCCGTAGGTGCGGATTTGAAGGATGAGATTGGTCGCCTGAGGAAAGGCAGCCTGCATCACCCAGAACATGCAGAGCATGGGTTCGGTCGCCGCGAGTCCGGTCAGGTGCAGTAGGGCTATGGCAATGATCGGCATCAGAAGCAGTTTGATTAAGACTGCCCGTAAGATGTCCTTCCCATGGTGGTGGAACTTAAAGGGTGTGTTGGCTAAGGTTCCACCCAGCACAACCAGCGAGAGCGGAATGGCCGCTTCGCCGAGCATCGAGATCGCACTCGAAACCGGCCCGGGTATGGCCCGGTGCCATCCCAACAGCACCATCGCGGTTGCAATTAGATTGGCGCACAGCGGGGGTGTGATGATCTCGCGCACCCGGAAGGGGCGCTCGGCTCCACCGGAGATCAGGTATTTGCCAAAGGTCCACAACAGGGGATTGTATAGCAGCACATAAAGAAAGGTGTAGGCTCCGAAGGCGTTCGCCTGTTCGGGGAATAGATCCTGACCAATCGCCACCGACAGGTATCCGGCGTTGTGCATGAATGCCAGCGGAATCATATCCGGCTTGCGGCGCATGTCCCCCATAAAAATGACAGCAGTAAGTGCCCATCCGATCAAAAAGGTGATCAAGGCACTGATCGGAAGAATCCACCAGAAAGGCATTGAGGCTGGATTAAACCCGTGAGTGATCTTGTCGAAAATGAGACAGGGCAGGAAGCAAGCAACCGACCCTTTGGCAATGCCCGTGATCATCCCTTCCGAAAAGACGCCTTTTCTCGCAAGTAATCCGGAGGCGACTGCGATGAGGGCGAGCGATAGAATCGCCGGAAATCCGGATCCAAACCCGTCCAGGAACGCTTGCATACGATAGGTAGATGAATGTTGTTGGTAATGCGGGTCTAATCTAGAATTCCCGTTCGTTTGAGCAGTGCCTCGAGTGCTTCAAGCGGGAGTCCGACGATGTTGGAATAGGATCCCGCGAAGCCCGATACGATCCATCCCAGACAGTCCTGGATCGGATATCCTCCGGCGTATTCGGTGGCGGGGATGCGATCCAGGTAGGTCTCGATGGCGGACGGGGAGAGTTGGAAGAAGGCGACTTCACTCGTCACGCTTTCAAGGTAAGCGAAGCCCGTTTCCTCGCATCGGAGCGCGAGCCCGGATATCACCTGGTGGGTACGGCCGGAAAGCATCCGGATCATTTCCCGGGCGTGATCGCGATCGCGCGGTTTGTTAAGGACGATGTTCTCAAGGCACACCACCGTGTCGGATCCGAGCACCCATGCTTCCGGACGGAGTCTGGCGACGGCCTCGGCCTTCGCCTTGGCATTCGCACTGGCCATGACGGGTCCGGGAATATGCGGATCCTCGAGTTCATCGACATGGGAGACTAGAACTTCGAACGTCGGAAGTAGGCGCTTCAGCAGTTCTTTGCGGCGCGGAGATTGCGATGCCAGAATGAAGGGGCGAGGCCCTGTGTTCATGGTTTCGTTAACCGTATTTCGAGCGAGCGCCCATGGGCGTCGAGGTGTTCGAGCCGACTGAAAGTCCGGACGACAGGAGCCGCCGCTTCAAGATGCTCCGGTTTGTATCGCACCACGCTGGTGCGGCGCAGAAAATCGGTGAGACGGAGGCCACTCAGGAATCGCCCGGCTCCGCCGGTGGGAAGGGTGTGGCTTGGGCCGGCTGTGAAATCACCGAGCACGGTTGGTGTGTGGTGTCCCTGCAATATCGCCCCCGCAGTAGTGATGCTGCTGGAGAAGGATTCGATGGTTTCCTCCGCAACGTGTAGTTCAAGGTGTTCAGGTGCAATGTGGTTGATCACCCGGATTGCATCTTGCGCATTTTCGTAGGTGATGCACACGCAGCGTTTATCCATTATAGGCTCGATGCGTTCGCGGGCAGTTAGCGCCGGCAGTTGAAGCGCAACCTCCGCCATGATCGCGGCAATTGCGGATTCGGAGGGTGCCAGGAGGAAGATCCGTTCCTTTCCAGTGCCGTGTTCGGCCTGAGCGAGCAGATCGGCAGCCGTCCATGCTGGTGTGCAGGTGGCGTCTGTGAGAATGGCGACCTCGCTTGGACCAGGCAGCAGATCCACTCCGACTTCACCGAAGACCTGCCGTTTGGCT
The DNA here is from genome assembly GCA_033813415.1 of Opitutales bacterium. GTDB lineage: Bacteria > Verrucomicrobiota > Verrucomicrobiia > Opitutales > JAFGAQ01 > JAFGAQ01. The sequence goes on from JAPXRV010000016.1 coordinate 24,719, forward strand.
TCCAGCACGTATGCATTTCCAGGACCGAATACCTTGTCGACCTTTGGGATCGATTGGGTGCCGTAGGCCATGGCCGCGATCGCCTGCGCCCCTCCGACCCGGTAGACTTCGTCCACCCCGCAGATGCAGAGAGCAGCCCTCATTCCGGCGGAAAGCGAGCCATCAGGTAGAGGTGGGGTGCATACCACGATTCTCGGGTTTCCCGCCAGTTTTGCGAGGGTCACCGACATGATTACCGATGAGACGAGCGGAACCCGGCCACCCGGGATGTAGATCCCAACCGCACTTATGGGGTAGAATCGTTCTCCGACTTCCGCCCCATGGCCGTTCGTGAAAGACCAGTTGTCCGGTTTTGTGATACGGTGAAAGAACTCAACCTGCGCTTTGGCCTTCCGGATGTTGTCGATGTCCTCTCTTGAAAGGCTCGCGAGCCCTTCTTCCAACTCAGGCATTTTCACCTGCAGGTTGTCGGGGCCGACCCGAGCCTTGTCAAACCGCTCGGTTAGTTCCATCAAAGCGACATCGCCTTTTTCCCGGACCTCCGCAAGAATGGAGCGAACGGCTTGGCTGATCGTTTCTCTGGACGTCGTATCTTGCTCGAACGAAGCAAGTTGTGCGAGAATATCGGGTGAGTTGGCCTGGAGAATGGATCGCATGGTTGAATCGCTGATTCGTGTGTTGGTGTATGGGATGGAGAAATGCTATTCTCTCGGGTAGTCAAACAGGTTGTCGCTGAGTTCGGGGTTGATCTGGATGCTCAGTGGTTTGAGTTCGTAGAGGATGGAGCCGTTGGATCTGCCGGTGATCCCGGTCGGAAAGCGGAGTCCGTTTACTATGGATTCACCTTCCTCGATGGTCTCGATCCCAGATGGATTGATTGTTCTCACCAGGCGGCCGGTGTCCAAGTCGAACTGCCGTGAAAACGTGAAGTCTCCGGGATGGGTGTAAACAAGGATCGCGGTTTCATTTCCATCGTCGATCCGAATCCCGGCGTAGAGTGGATTTCCATTTTCAGGTGGGAAGGGTTTGAAGAAAGAAATATTTTCAACCGTGGTCGCACGGAATTGCCGGACTTCATAGGAAGTCATCGAAAGCACCTCGCTCTTGAAAGACCCTGAGTCATTGCGGGATACGACTTTGTTGAATCCCTCGTAGCCGTTGAATCCCGTGATCGTTTCAACATCGGGAAAAGTGAGCACCACCAGCTGACAATCCGGTTTGCGGAAAGACATGCTGAAAGATCCTTTCTTGGCTGTGTTGCCATCATACTGAACGATCTCCCCTGAGTATCTCAAGGTTTGTATGCCTTCGATGAGCGACTCGGGGCCAATCCATTCACGGGCTTTCCGGATGATGTAATTTGCTTTTTCAGAGGCGGGGATATCGTCGAATTCCCCGCCTGTGCAAGCAACGAAACCGCATCCACCGAGGAGGATGCACCCGAGGATGCGGAGCAGCCGTTTGCTGATTGGTCGGAACATCACAATCGGTGTGTTGGGATAGGTGGCGCGGCTGAATCAGCCCTTATTCCCACTCGATGGTGCTTGGAGGCTTCGAACTGATGTCGAAGACCACACGGTTCACTCCCTTGACCTCATTGATGATGCGGCTTGAAACCTTACGAAGCAATTCGTAGGGTAGCTGTGCCCAGTCGGCTGTCATGGCGTCCTGGCTTTCCACCGCCCTCAGGGCGATCACGTAGTCGTAGGTGCGTTCGTCTCCCATAACTCCGACGGTGCGGACCGGGAGAAACACGCAAAAGGATTGCCAGACCTTGTAGTAGAGATCCGCCTGACGCATCTCGTGTTGGAAGATCGCATCCGCCTCCCTCAGGATGGTGAGGTTCTCGGCGGTGATTTCGCCCATCACCCTGACGGCGAGTCCCGGACCCGGAAATGGTTGGCGCCAGAGCACTTCGCGCGGCAGTCCGAGCTCGGCTCCGAGTTGGCGGACTTCGTCTTTAAAGAGTTGCCGGAGGGGTTCGAGCAGCTTGAGTTTCATGCGCTCGGGCAGGCCACCCACATTGTGGTGGGATTTGATGAGGGCTGCGGGATTTCCACCGATGGAAACACTCTCAATCACATCGGGGTAGAGTGTACCCTGTGCAAGAAAATCCACTCCGGGAGTGTCCTTGATGGCTTCCTCAAAAACCTCTACGAAAAGGCGTCCGATGGTTTTTCTCTTGGTCTCCGGGTCCGTTACTCCCGCCAATGCCCCGAGGAACATTTCCGAGGCATCCACGGTGCGGAGATTCATGTGGAAATTGTCCCGGAATAGGCGTTCGACCGATTGGCGTTCGTTTTTGCGCAGCAGTCCGTTGTCGACAAATACGCATTCGAGCTGGTCACCTATGGCCTTGTGGATGAGGGCGGCCGCTACCGATGAATCCACACCTCCGCTGAGTCCCAGGATGACTTTCTTGGTTCCGACTGTTTCGCGGATCTCGCGTATGCTGGACTGGGCAAAGTCCGACATCACCCAGTCGCCTTTCATATCACAGATTCCGGATAGGAAATTGCGGATGATCTGGGTACCGTTTTCCGAGTGGACGACCTCTGGATGAAACTGCAGACCGTAGAACCTCCGGGCACTGTTTTCAACAGCGGCAAAGGGTGCATTTTCGGTGACTGCCACTGGATGAAAGCCGGCCGGAAGTGCGTTGATTCTGTCTCCGTGGGAGTTCCAAACTCTGGAGGACGCGGGAAGTCCTTCAAAAAGCGGACTGTTTCCCGAAAGGGTGAGGGTTCCATACCCGTATTCGCGTTCCGAGCTCTTTTCGACCGCCCCTCCAAGGAGTCTGCCCATTACTTGAAGTCCGTAGCAGATACCCAGAATTGGAAGTCCGAGATCGAAGATCTCCGGGTCGGGAAGCGGGGCATCCGGAGCGAGCACGCTGGCAGGCCCACCCGAAAGAATGATGCCCTTGACTCCATCCTGACGCAGGGTGGCCGCGGGAGTGTCGAATGGGTATATCTTGGAATACACATGCGCCTCACGCACCCTTCGTGCAATGACTTGCGTGTATTGGGACCCGAAATCGAGAACAGCCAGAATCTCACTCATGCGCGGCATTATGAAGAGAGCTGAACCTCACATGCAACGGGAAAACACACCAAAGTTCCGCCCGATTCTGGTTCCGGTCCATGCCGTTTGTAGAGCGTTATTCCCGTCTCAAGACCTGCGGGTGTTTGCACTTCCCGAGGGCAGGCAGAGACTGGAAAACCGGCGAAAAAGGTCGACTCCGAAGGCTGACGCTGTTGGGCGAAACCGGTGTATATGCCGATCAGTGGTTCGCGAGGCGATGGATGGTTTCGATGCAGAAACGGGAGTTGTGATAGAAGCTCTTCCAGGCTGAAACTTTGGGGTCTTGAGGGCAGAGCCGGCGATCGCCATTGACTTTCCAGTGCCACTCGCCGTTGTTCCGGTCGACGATATGATCCCGAATGAACTGCCATGTTTTCTCCGCGGCGTCGAGGTAGCGTTGTTTGCCACTGATCTGCCATGCATTCACAAAACCCACAATTGCCTCTGCCTGAGGCCACCAATGTTTGTCCCGATCATGAATGTGGCGCTTCCATCCCTCGTGGAACAGCGCGCCATCGCTGTCGACTCCCTCGAGTAAGCATACATCGGTCATCTCCAGAGCGATTTGCCGCATCAAGCTGATCCACTCCTTGTCGCCCAGTGCTTCCGCGGCTTCGCATTGCAGCCAGGTCGCCTCGATGTCGTGCCCATAGGAGTCGAGTTCGGATTTGCAGCTCCAGTCGTCTGAGAAGAAAAGCTTCAGGTGTCCGCGTTTGCGGTCGATAATGTGATCCCGGAAGATGCCCAATAGGTCCGCGATGCTGCGTCCGACATCCGGATCGCGTGTTTCCATGAAGAGCTGGGTGTAGGCCTCCAGAACATGCAGATGGTTGTTCATGGACTTCTTCTCGTTCATATCCTTGTCGCTCAACCGGATTGCGTCGTTCATCGACCAGTCCCGGTCGAAGGCCTCAGGATACCCTCCGTAGACCGGATCTTTCACCTTCGTCTCCAGAATCCGGTAGAGCTGCATGGCTTGTGCGAGCACATCCGGGTTTCGCGTGATGCGGAAATACTCCACCCAGCCGTAGATGAGAAAGGCTTGTCCGTAACACTTTTTCGAGGTGTCGATTGGTTCGCCCTTTGCGTTGAGCATCCAGAAGGCGCCACCGTAGTCCTTGTCCAGAAAGTGATCTTGAATGTATCGGTATGCGCGATCTGCCAGCGGCTTCAGGGTGGCATCGTTCAAGTGCCTGCAGCAGGATGCGTAAGACCAGAGATTGCGGGCATTCAGGATCAGACCTTTGTCGGCATCGGCAATCACGGTGCCATCTGAAGTCATCTCGCCGATGAATCCGCCGTTCTGTTCATCCAAGACTTGTGATTTCCAGAATGGCAGGATGTTGCCTTCCAATTCGTTCCTGATCTCCCGAACCAAGTTTGCCGCTGTGCTGTTGTTGTCCTGCATATCCGTCACATCTTGCTGTGTTCCATTGGATTACTTCGCTCCCGTTACCCGGGTCGATCCCGCAGACTAGTGAAGCGGACACATCTTTGGGGTGTGTGACAAAATAAATCAATCCTATTTTGATATTTTGCTTTATCCGTTACTGTTTCCTTGGACGCTTTCCCAATTATCCAGACTCCTGTCAGGTCTTCGGGAGATTGACAGAGTGTAAATCGGGATCTAGTTTTGTGGTATGAAATCCGCTTATGAGCTCGCAATGGAACGCCTCGCAAAATCCGATCCGGACGATGCTCCACGTTCGCTTTCCGAGTCCCAGAAACGGGAATTGGCCGATATTGAGTGCCGTTGTCAGGCTAAGCTCGCCGGTCGTGAGATCTTCCTCAAGGGACAGCTTGAACAAATGAGAGCCCAGGGAAACTGGCAGGAGGAGGAGAGTTTGCTCAAGCAGCTTGCGTCCGAGCGAAAAGTTATTTTGGAGGAGATGGAAGACCAGAAAAATGCCGTTAGAAACCGCAAACCTTAACCCGCAGCAAGGCCAAAACATGATCCTCCGTGTCACCCAGTATGGGGAACCCGTCCTTCGGGAGCAAGGCAAGCCGATCGCCATCTTCGACTCATCGTTGCGGGATCTTTCTCTGTCCATGATCGAGACCATGCATGAGTCCCGCGGAATCGGGCTGGCTGCGCAGCAGATCGGGATCCCGGCGATGCTGTGTGTGGTGGATCTGCATCAGGAGGGAGTCGACAATGACTTTTCTTACTCTCTCGACGGAAAGCAGCCTCCGCTGGATTTGTGGATGCCTTTGACCCTGGTAAACCCCGTCATCGAGGGCTTTTCCAAGGAGACTGATTTTTGTGAGGAAGGTTGTCTTTCTTTCCCGGGAATCCACGGCGAAATCGAACGTCCGGATGCGATTCAGGTCAGTTTTCTGGATACGGAGGGCAAGCCTCACACGCTTTCTTGCAACGGTTACTTGGCGCGTTGCATTCAGCACGAAGTGGATCATCTCAATGGCGTGCTGTTCATCGACCGCATGGAGAAGGATTCTTTGCGGGATGCAAAGCCCGCCATTCGCAGGCTCAAGGAACGGACTATCCGGAGCATGCAAAAGGCTGTCAGAGCAAACGCCTGATGGTTCCAGGTCCGTTCAGTTGTGCCTGTACCTTAACGCAATGAATGCGACCATCCGTGCGGATACAAAGTCAAACTCACCATTTTTCCACAGGGAGTTTCTGGATGGACTTGAGGGCTTTCTGGAGAGCTATTGGTTGGCCAAGACGGTTCTCTGTGCCGTTTTGTTGAGTCTCTTTTTCCAGCTTCCACACGTGGTTGAGCTGGATCAGTCCCCTGCGATCCAGGGATTGCTGCGGATAAAGGATTCGATCTTTACCCAAATCGAATTCCCCATCGGATCCCATGTGGAAAAAAAGACGGTTCGATGGACGGTTCCGCTTCTGATGAAGATGACCGGGGTGAGCTCGCCTTCAGGATTTCATTTGCTGATGGTGGCCTTTAACGTGCTGTTGCTCGTATTCTCGGCCAGAGCGATGCTGATACATACCGGCGACCGGGTGTATTCTTTCCTGTTCGTCTGTGCAATGGGCTGCGTGTTTTCCGGTTGTTGCGGATTCAATGATGTGAAGGGTTTCAGTGATGTTGTGCCTTTTGCGCTGATGGTTTTCTGTGTCACCCGGCCACGGGCCCTGTTTCTGTTGCCGGCCGTGTATTTCGCCTTGTTGTCGGATGAGAGAACCATCATGGGTTTGGCGTTTTTGGGGTTTTGGTGGATCTGGGGGCGCCCGTCCGGAGAGAATCCGGTTTTGTCGATGAATCTGGTGCGCAATCCATTGACCGTTTGTTTGTTGGCTTTTGTGGCTTTTCTTGTTACCCGCAAGTTGATGGTTGATTTGCTGGGATTCCGCATTCCCGGCGGGGAAGTGGGATTCGGGCAGTTCAAGTTTATCAATGCTGACTATTTTCTGATGGCCCCATGGGCGGCTTTCGAGGTTTTATGGGTGCTTCCCGCGCTTTGGGTATTGATGCTGATGCAGGAGCGAAGGCTGCTGGTGGCAGGGTTGTTGTTTATTCTGATGCTTGGAGCGACCGGGGCCTCTTTTATGGTTCACGATGTGACAAAGTCGGTTGGATACCTCGTTCCGCTTCTTCCGGTTTCGGCGATAGTGGTGTACCGTCACATGGCGCAGTCTTCTAACGCACGGGTGCTCATGCTTGTTCTTTCCTTGCTTTGCATTGCGATCCCCACCCAGCATTACATTGCGGTTCCCTATATTTACGGATCGGTGCCCGGCTGGGTGTTCGGCAAGATCGCCGCGTGTTTCTGACCGGCGGGCACCTGGAGCCGGATCATTGTATTCGAAACGGCTTGAATTTAACGCTAAATTCTTCGAAAGTGTCTCCATGTATCGCCGAATCTGTCCCCCTCTTTTCGTTTTGGTATTCGCATTGGCAGTTGTTGCCCGGCTAGTGGCTTCGCAGGATGCGATGCTACCGGTGACCGTTGAGTCACCCGATGGTCGCAACACCATCCAGTTTGACCTCGCGGACGGGTACCCCGAGTACCAGGTTTCCCACGGTAAAGTGTCCGTCATTGAGCCTTCTCCGATGGGCTTTGTGTTCAAGAAGGAGGGGAGCACGCTGGGCAAGATGGGAGTGACCGCCGTGGAGAAGACCTCTGCGGACGAAACGTGGACGCAGGTTTGGGGCGAAAAGAAGGAGATCCGGAATCATTATAACGGGATGCTTATCAGCCTGAGGGAGCAGGAGGGCCCAGGTCGCGTGCTTCAGATCGAATTCAGGGCGTTTGATGATGGGATCGCCTTCCGCTACATCTACCCGCAGCAGGGGGAGGGGGATCTTGTGATCATGGATGAGCTTACCCGCTTCAATCTCGCCCATGACGGGCAAGCCTGGTGGATTGGTGCGTATCAGGATAACCGCTACGAATACCTGACCACGAAGTCGCCGGTAAGCGGGATCGATGTGGTGCACACTCCGCTCACTATTCACAGTGACAGCGGCTTGTTCCTGAGCTTTCATGAGGCGCGTTTAGTTGATTTTGCGAGCATGACGATACGCAGGATGGAGGATGGTTCGCTTAAGGCGGATTTGGTTCCCTGGGCCGATGGGGACAGGGTGAAAACGGACGGGAGCTTCACGACCCCGTGGCGGACGCTTCAGATTGCCGAAGCCCCGGGTGAACTCATCACCTCCTACATGGTGCTCAACCTCAACGATCCTTGTGTGCTGGAAGATACGTCTTGGATTCAGCCCCATAAATACCTCGGTATCTGGTGGGGAATGCACATCGGGAAATACACCTTTTGGGAGAGTCCCACGCATGGTGCGAGCACAGAGAATGCGAAGGATTACATCGACTACTGCGCGAAGTTTGGGATCGGCCACCTGCTGATCGAGGGTTGGAACAAAGGATGGACACCGGCCTGGTATGAGAACGCCATGCACATGTTCAGTTTTACTCAAGCCACCGACGATTTTGACCTCAAAACCGTCACAGATTATGCGCGCGGGAAGGGTGTGAAGATCATTGGATACCATGAGACCGGATCGAACCTCATCAACTATTTGAAGCAAATTGATGCCGGTATGGAGTTGTACCGCTCGATGGGCGTGAATGATGTCAAGATCGGGCAGGTGGGCTCGCGGCTTAACATGACTGAATGGCACCACGGGCAGTTTGGAGTGAGATACTATCGCGAAGTCCTTCGCAAGGCGGCGCAGTATCAGTTGACTGTGAACTTTCACGAGCCCATCAAAGACACCGGTGAACGGCGGACCTATCCCAATATGATGTCGCGGGAGGGCGCGAGAGGTATGGAGTATGATGCGTGGAGCGAAGGCAACCCGCCCGATCACACTGCCACGATCCCATTTACCCGGATGTTGTCCGGACCGATGGACTTTACTCCTGGCATTCTCGATGTGGCGATTTCCCAAGGATATGAAGGTCGGGATGTTCACACTACGGCGGCCAAGCAGCTCGCGCTTTATGTGGTGCTTTATTCGCCCATCCAGATGCTCGCCGATCTACCGGAGAATTACGATGGGCACCCGGCTTTTCCGTTTCTTCAGGATGTTCCTGTCGATTGGGAGGATACCAAGGTGTTGAACGCCTCGATTGGTGAGTATGTGACCATTGCGCGCAAGGACCGCCACAGCGATGATTGGTATTTGGGTAGTTTGACCAATGAGGTCCCGAGGGATTTCGAGCTTCCTCTGTCTTTTTTGGATGCAGGAGTATCCTATGAGGCTACGGTTTATGGGGATGCGGATGGGATCTCCTGGAAGGATAACCCCAACGAAGTGGCCATTTCGCGCCGGACGGTAGGTTCAACGGACACACTCAGTCTCAAGCTGGCGCCGGGTGGCGGTGCCGCCGTGCGTTTCCGGAAGATGTGATTTGACCCGGTGTAGCGTTTCCAAAAGAAAAGCGGATGCTCCTGAAGGAGCATCCGCTTTAAAATGGGTTTTCTGTACGGTGTCGTCGAACGAACCGGCTAAAAACCGGTTGATCAACGATAGCCGCCGCCAGAGCGTCCGCCACCGCCGAAGCCGCCGGAGCGACCGCCACCGCCAGAGCGACCGCCGCCGCCGAAGCCGCCAGAGCGACCACCGCCGCCGCCGAAACCTCCGCCTCCGCCACGGCTTTCGCCCTTGGGTTCAGCTTTGTTTACGCGGATTGGGCGACCGTCGAGGTCAGCCCCGTCCAATGCCTTGATGGCATTTTGTGCTTCTTTCCAGTCTTCCATTGCCACGAATGCAACACCGCGGGAACGGCCGGTTTCCCGGTCGGTCAGTAGCTTGATGTTGCCAACGGCTCCATGCTCGGAGAACACGTCTCTTAGTTTCTGTTCGTCGGTGTCATATGACAGATTGCCTACGTAGATGTCCATTATACTCTTGTCTTTCAATACACCCCTTGATGCGTGAAGCTTTCGGATGACGAGGTGCTGCCAACCGATTGCTGTTGTTTATTATCTATCCTGACTGGAACCGAGGTCATCTGCGCCACCAACCAGAGAGAGAAAAGGATCGGGAACTACTCCGGGGAGTGTCCGTTTGTGTGCCGTTTGCGGGTGCGGAACGGGTGCCGCTTGTTGCCGTGGCTGGTCTACCAGCGGATGGCTTGCGGCGGGAAAAATTGCGGGTGTTCTGACGCGGTTGCCCACTCGTCGACGGGCCGCGGGATGTTCGCGCTTGGCGGGATCCCGGCTGCCGGGAAGCCGAAGGTGCGGCAGCTTCAAGCTTACCACAAGGGAAAGGGTGGTCGTTCACCAGAGGGATTTGCTGCCGGATGAAGCGTTCAATGCCCCGGAGCAGCGAATCGTCCCCTTCTGATACGAAAGAGTAAGCACGCCCGGTTGCTCCTGCACGGGCGGTGCGTCCGACCCGGTGGACGTAGCTGTCTCCTTCCTTCGGGAGATCATAATTGATGACGAGGTCAATGCCCTTCACGTCCAATCCGCGTGCGGCGACGTCAGTTGCGACAAGCGTGCCGCCCGGATCTTTGCGAAACTGATTGAGTGCACGTTCCCGTGCATTCTGGGACTTATTCCCGTGGATCGCGGTTGCTCCGATGTTGAGTCCATTGAGCTTTTTGGCGAGACGATCGGCGCCATGTTTGGTAGCGGTGAAGACCAGCGTTTTGATCTCACCATTACTGCCTGCGTGGAGCTGGAGAAGGTGCTGGAGTAGATCCAGTTTCTGAGAGCTGCGCACCCGGCAAATCCGGTGGTCGACTTCGCTGGCGGTCGTGGACACACGGTCAGTCATGACCCGAACCGGGTTAACCATGAACTGTGCGAGAATGTTTTCCACCCCTGGGGCGAGTGTCGCGGAGAATGCGAGATTCTGGCGTTTCGCCGGGAGAGCTGCCACAATTTTGCGCACGTCCCTCACAAAGCCCATGTCCAACATGCGGTCCACCTCGTCCAGAACCAGGCATTCAACCTGCGACAGGTCAACGTGGCGCTGGGCCATCAGGTCAAGCAGCCGTCCGGGGGTTGCCACCACAACTTCAGGTCCAGCGGAAAGGCCGTGGACTTGCCGGCGTTGCGACACTCCACCATACACGCACTGAACCATGATCCCTTCGGATGCTCCAAGTTGTCCGAACACTTCGGCAACCTGGACTGCGAGTTCGCGGGTGGGCACCAAGACAAGGTTGCGCATGGCGCGCTCAGGCGCTGCGCCCGGATCTTCAATCAGGCGCTGTAGAATCGGCAGCACAAATGCGGCGGTTTTGCCCGATCCTGTTTGAGCGCATGCGAGTACGTCCTTTGATTGAAGGGCGGGCGGGATGGCGTCACGCTGAACGGGAGTGGGTTGCACCAATTTCCGGGCTCTCAGGGAGTCCTTAAGGGCTGCTGCCAGAGGCAGATCGTCAAATGTCATTTACTGTGTCTGTGCCACCTGCGTTGGAAGTGGCTCTTTCGTCGATGAGAATCCAAAATCAAAGCCCAATCTCCCATCGTTCAAGACCAGCCTGGGATAACCAACTTGGCTATCACTGGCAGCATGAATGGGTCAGTTTTGTCTCAATTGCAAGGGAATTCGCACGATTTCCGCAGAATTGAAATCATTCTCTCCACCCTTCGTGCTCTTCGGTTCTTCGTAGTGATAAACCCTTCCTCAGTCCATACGACCCACAGAAAACGGGCTTGATCATGAGCGTTGTCGAATGGCTGAAGCCATTGCCTCCAGGGCAACAGCCCTTTCCGATGCGCTTCGCCGTTAGAAACCTTCTTCAATTCTGTAAATCCTGTCCAAAACAAAGAAGAGGAGTAGACAGGATGGGAATAGCGTAGTCATCCATTGTTTCCAGACTGCCCGGTTTCGTGTGGTTCGTGTATTTCGTGGTTGAATTAAGAGTTCTATCCACCACTTTCGAGCCGAAGGCGACACTCAAGCGATAGCGCGAAGCAAAGCGCACAGAGAACACGGAGAAGAGGGTTAACCACGAAAGGCACTAAAACCGCGAAAAAGAGAAAGACAATATTCAACCACTGATGCACACTGATAGACACTGATTGGAAGCTCATTTCCATGTTGTTCTTCCCTTAGTGCCTTGTAGCCTTTGTGAGAGAACAAATCTTCCTTTTCCTTCCTTTGGGTCTTGGGGTCTCTGCGTGAGTCAACCTCTTCTTGTCCCATTCTGCCCTCCCGTTACATTTCCAGAAGCCCACCCACGCTATTCCGAATCCTGTATATACTGTCGAGGAATGAGAGAGGTGTATGCGCTGGTTACCCCGGGCGTCAGATGTGGGGCGCTATATCGGGCCGATCATGGACAGGGGATTCCGGGGTTGGTGTTTCGATGCTTGATTATTCTTCGGGATGGATCATCTTTGATGTTTTGCGTCTGCGCTCCGGAGTCGAAAAGAGCGTATCCAGGGCAATCATCCACAGATGGGCAACGTAATAAAGATACAGAATGGAAAAGGGCACACAAGAATCAGAATCCATGGCCAAAAAGGTAAAGAAGGCATACAAGGGAAATACGGATCCGGTCGCGCACACAGATGCTCCTGAAGGGGAGTCCTGTGTTCAGGCTCCGGCAGCGGAATCCGCGCAGGGGAGCTGTGCCGGGGACTCTTCCGCCAAGGATCAAGCGGTGGTGGACTCATCCCGTCTCATTGCGGAACTTGACAGGGTTACAAGGGAATTGGAAGAGGAGAGAACCAAATCCAATGAATTGCAGAATCGGTATCTGAGGCTCGTGGCAGACCTCGAGAACTTCCGCAAACGCGCGCTTAGAGAGCGCGAAGAGCTTCTCAAGGTGGCCAATGGGAATTTCGCAGAGGATTTGTTTCCCGTGATGGACAATTTCAGATTAGGATTGGCAGCAGCGGAGAGTCATCCGGAGGCGAAGCCGGTTGTTGATGGTTTCAGGATGGTTTTTGGCCAAATCGGAGAAGTGCTCAGAAACAAAGGAGTGGAGGAGATCGCCCCTGCCGGAGGGGAGTTTGATCCGAAATTCCACGAATGCATTTCCCATTTGCCACATCCTGGTATTCCGGAGAATCATGTAATCCAGACCGTCAGGTTGGGGTACCGTATTGATGATCGGCTCTTGCGCGCGGCTTCTGTTGTCGTTTCGAGCGGGCCGGTCGCCGGATGACGTCTGTGACTATTGGGAGTTCGAATCCGTGATTTTCTGCTATGGCAAAAAGCGACTACTATGAATTGCTGGGTGTGCCGAAAGACGTGACGGCTGAAGATTTGAAAAAGGCCTACCGAAAGCTGGCCGTAAAGTATCATCCTGACAAAAATCCGGGAGACCCGACTGCAGAAGCCAAGTTCAAGGAGATTTCGGAGGCATACGAGATCCTCAAGGATCCCGACAAGCGCGCGGCGTATGACCGCTATGGACACGCTGCTTTTCAAGGTGGAGGTGCTGGTCCGCGTGGAGGTGGAGGTTTTACGGATCCGTTTGACATATTCCGCGAGGTATTCAGTGGCGGCCGTGGAGGTGGTGGCGGTATCTTCGATGAGTTTTTCGGGGGTGGCTCTGGTGGATCTGCTTATGGCCAAGAGGGCGAGGACCTCCGCTATGACCTTGAGATCACCTTGGAGGAAGCCGCTGAAGGAGTCGAAAAGGAGATTGGCTACCGCCGCTCGATTGTGTGTGATCGTTGCACCGGATCAGGTGCCGAGCCGGGGTCCCGCCGCATCAAGTGTCCAACCTGCAATGGGGCGGGCCAAGTGACATCTTCCCGTGGATTCATCAGTTTCCGGCAGGTTTGTCCGGCTTGCCGTGGTATGGGATCTGTTGTTGAGTCGCGCTGTAAAAAATGTGGCGGGGAAGGACGTATCGAGGAGACCAGCAAATTGAAGGTGAAGATCCCGGCTGGAGTGGAGACCGGCTCCCGACTGCGTTCCCCGGGCAAGGGATCAGCGGGTATGGGGGGTGCTCCGGCTGGAGACCTATACATCGTTTTGCACGTTCGCAATCACGAGGTTTTTGAACGTCATGGTGACGATTTGTTCTGCGAAATTCCGATCAAGTTCACGCTGGCTGCGTTAGGCGGGACCTTGAATGTTCCAACGCTCTTCGGGAAAGCATCACTCAAGATCCCGGCCGGCACTCAGTCAGGTACCGTATTCAGGCTGCGTGGCCATGGGATGCCGCGTCTGCGTTCCGGATCCAAAGGAGATCAATTGGTGAAAGTCATCATCGAGGTGCCGACCCGGATGACTCCGGATCAGAGGCGAAAATTGGAGGAATATGCTGAGGTGTGTGGAGATCCCGCAAATCCCATGAGTGAATCCTTTTTCGAAAAGGCAAAAAAGTTTTTCGGGGATCAGTGATTGATCCTGAAATGATGGAGGATGTGTGATGATAGAACTGCGTTTGAATATAGATGACGCTTTGGCCGATGCCTTGGAGTCCTGGTTTTGCGAAGAGATCCAGCAATCCTGGATTCTTTACCGTAAAACCCCAAGGGAGGCATGTGAGCTGCGTGGGTACTTTGATGATAAGGCGCTGGCGGCATGTGCACTCTCCGGATTATCGGCTCAATTTCCCGAACTCGCTAATCGCGAGTGGGTGGAGTCCCGTCTGGATGATCAGGATTGGAAGATGGCCTACCGTCATCACCTCAAGCCTTGGGCAGTAGGGCACCTGCACTGGGTTCCCGAGTGGGAACGGGAGACTTTCAGCCGCGAGGATGGGCATCTCTACCTCTACCTTGACTCGGGAATGGCATTTGGAACCGGCAGTCATGAGACCACCCGGCTATGCGTGGAGGCGCTTTATCGCCACTATGTCAAGAAGGGTGGCCCGGCGGGGCAAGCCGTCATTGACGCAGGGTGCGGCTCAGGAATTCTGGCGATGTCGGCTTCACTTCTGGGCTATGCTCCGGTCTATGCGTTTGACCGTGATCCTGAGGCGGTCCGGGTGACCATTGAGAATGTGGACTTGAACGGCATGAAAGGCAGCGTCGAGGTGCGGCAGTCCGGTTTGGAAGATGGTTTGGCGGGACGTATCGCCCCTGTGATCATGGCCAATATCCAGGCGGATGTTCTTGGTATTTATGCCGAGGAGATTGTCCGCGCATGGAATCCTGATGGTGGTGTTCTCGTCCTCAGCGGCATTTTGCACGGAGAAGAACACAAGATTCTGGAATTGTTTGGCGGTCAACTGTCGATGCTCCACGAGGGCAGGCACTTCTCCGGATCGGTTCAGGTTATGGGCGAGTGGGTTTCGGTCTGTTTCGAGCAGAAACTTTGATCCTCAATCCCGTCGCAGGTATAGGTGGCTTAATCAGCACCGGTCATTGGCTCGACATTTTGGTTCTGTGCTACATGAACTTGTCTGCAAACAAAAAGACCCGGCGCGAATGTTGCCGGGTCCACAGAGAAACACAATCGATGGGAGGGTGATCAGCGTTCCGTGATGACCAGGTTGTAGAGGTAGCTATCGAACGCTTCGAATGTAGCATCGTATGCCGTTGCATCGCATTGGAATGCGACCTCGAAGATCCAGTCTCCGAACTCGAAGAAATACAGCCGGTGCGCGCGCTCCTTATTGTTTTGGTCGATCAGGGTGTAGCCAATCGCCTTTGCATCGAAACTCGCCATGGTCTGAGGCATCTTCGGATCCTTGAACTCTTCCGTTTGCCATGATTCAAACGTCATGTTGCCACCGTGTTTATTGATGAGACTGGCCGCGACAGCTTTCATGCTGGTTGCATTCGAATCTTTCAGGTATACCCCTTTCTTGAAGATGGATATCGAAAACGATGCGGACTGAAACATTCTGTTAACGAAGGATATAGAGGAAGTCCCTGTGTTGGACGGGCTCAGTTGCCAATCCTCAGGAATCCCGTTTTGCATAAGGATTGAAGGGTGTTCGAAATCCAATCTGGAGGCGGGAATACCGTCCCAAACATAGTCGACGACTTTTGTGCCGAATCGATCAGAGACATTCATTGGCCGATCCACAGGGATGCTGTTGATGGACGCGGCAAAGTCGGCTGGCGGGGTTCCACCCTCCTGTGCTTCAGTCGATTGCACGGTGAGTGCGAACGTGGAAACCAGCAAGAATGAGATGCGGAAGAAGGATGATTGTTTCATAGGTATAACAGGAACAGGTGCGTTCAAAAACAAACCTGCCCGTTCCAGCGTCCCATCGGGACTATTGGAACGGACAGGAAATGGTTAACCAATCCGTTGACGCCCATGTAGACTAACGGAGCGGACTGACGGCAGCCTCGTATTCATCTTCAGTCATGGGAATGATTCCTCCCATGCGGAAGTCAATCACCTGAATCCATCCAGGCGGAATAAGGACGAGAGCCGGGAAGGTCATCAGACTGGGTTGCCCCCAGTTTCGAACGGGAGGGTTGTAATAGCTTTGGTTATTTGGCATCGGTCTGAGATGCGCTTCGCTTTCAAACAACGCATTCAAGGATGTCCTCATTCGGAGCTGGATTCCACCGCTCCAGTCCTCGAGGAACCGCGGGAAGTTATGAGCCCCGCCACTGATATTTGACGATCCGGGAATGGTTGGAATCAGACCAGTGATCACCGCTGCGGACACTTCTGTGAATGCTGCCCTGCGGGTGTTTCTATTTGCGTTGGCGCTATTGTTGCGATTCCTGAAGACAGTACCGAACTCAGAATTGCCGTCTTCGTTCAGGTCTTGTCCGCAAGCCAACCAATTGCGGGAGAGTTGGGTGTATGAGTCACAGGCGATTCCAGCCGGCGGTTCAATATACCTGCGGCCCTTGGCATCCACCCAGGCGTCAGGCCGGTCGGATTCGCCGGTGCCTGCGTTTCCGTCGCTGTTGTAGTTGCCAACCAGGTAGAGCGGTCCATTGGTCGCGAGGGTGAATCCCGGGTTGGGTGTGGCGTAGCGCTCAGTTGTGATTACATCATCCTGAAATGGAAATGTACCAGACACGATGAGGCTGCTATGCGGTGGATTTGGGATCGTCTCGCCATGAGCCACTTGAAGTGCGAGGTTCAGACCTGCGGACCCGTAATTGATCACATTGGCCACGACAATGCCATCAACGGCGCGTCTCGCTGAGCTTTCAAGCGGGAATTCAACATAGATCACGCCGTTCCATTGGGTCTGGGGATCAAAGGTGGGGGTGTGTGATGGGTCGGCCGGGTCAATCCAGAAGTCGGACATTTTGGCGGACGTGCGGGTGGGATGCGCCCTTTCATCGACCAACTCGCGAAGGCGGTGAATATCAATGGTAATCGGGCTGAGGTTGAGGCCCTGGCGGCGATCGGTCATCCCGCGTGTGACGTTGCCTACCCACTTTTCAGGTATGGCGTTGCCGTTGGCAACATCGATGACCGTGTTGGTGCTGTATGTCTGAAGGCTGTTGGTGTCCGTATCCCAATACTGCACGTTGGTGGCCGGTGTGGCCAGTCCGGTATTGCGCATGGCGCCAATCAGACCCGGAGGAAGATATACTGGTAGCTCAACCGGGTCTCCTGCTGCGTCCAGCCGGATGTTGCCGTCAAATGGTGACTGACTGTTCACCGGAGTGTTCGTGTTGATCCGATCGAATGTGAACGCACGCACCGCTACTCCACCTACGTCTGCGTTGTAGTCGGGATCACCAGGCACCGCTGTTACTACCCTGAAAATGAGGCAGGCACGTGCGTTGAACTTCTGGTGCCGGCCAGCTGCGGATTTGCGGTTAGGGTGGCCAGCAGGCAGCAACGGCTCAATAACCGCATAGGCGTGGTTTTCGAGTTCGTTTCCACCTGTAGTTGGATCATCCGGGACGTAATCAGGAATGCCGGCCGGGTTACGGGTCTGAACACCATGGGCTTCGTCCTGCACATTTGCGTCCCAGCGCCTCTGGGATTCTCCGAGCCAGTCGTAACCGGTCCGGTTGTAAACCCAGCTTGAGTTGGTATTGGACTCATTCAGCTTCATCGTGACAGGAGCGTTGTCATTATTGATGAAGTAGACGGGTTGATTGTGGCTACCTAACTGTTCGCCGGTGAGTTTGTATAGGTGTAAGATTCTTCCCGCGGCAGTTACAGTGTCCCAGAAATAGAGTCCAGGAGATCCCTGAGCCATGACGAATATGTCCTGGTTGGAGTGAACTTTACCACGGAAATTCATGAGTACCCCCGGGTGGAGTTCCAGGTCCATGTTGTAGAAAAGGGCATCGGTCAGGTTTACAAAACGCACCTGCAATACCTGATTGAGGAAAGATTGAGCTGGTTTTGTGGGTTCGAGGCTGGGATTGGCCTGTGCCCTGGAATACACATTGATGTTGACGGCATCAATGACAGACCTCACCAGCGGGTCATTGGCGTTGGCCGGGTTTCTTGGATCGATGTAGACGCGCTGTGCAGAGGGAACCGCACCTCCGATAAGTTCATTGAATGGCTTATCGATGAATGAGTTGTCAAAGAAGTCGTTGCTCGGGATTGTGAGCGGATTGGCCCTGAATTCATTCATGGGAAGGTAGGCACGCGTAACATAGCGCCTGACGATGTCCGCCACGCCATAGTTACCGAGGGACTCGGCAGCATTTGCAGCTTCATGCAACCGTGCATTGCGATCTGTGGTACGCTGTTCCTGATGTCCGCGTCCCATGATGGCAGCCAGAAAGACTCCCAGCGCAATGGTCAGAATCATTACGATGACTAAGGTTGACCCCCGGGAGCGAAGACGAAGGAAACGGGGAGCGATGTTTGGACGGGTTGGTTTGTTCATGGCTGTTAGACTGAACCTCTGGGAGTTATCGTGAAGGAATAGGTATTCGTGGCGGATCGGACTCCGGCGCTTGTTCCGTTGTCATCCGATGGATTTCCGTAGAAAAAATGGGCGTTGATGAGCACCGATTTCCCGTCCATATTCTGGAATAGATGACCAGATAGCATCCCTCTAACGAGAGGAACGAACACGTGGAGATTGGAGGCGGGTTCTGCACCGGATACCGCAGCGGGAATCAAGGTTTCAACAGGATCCAGACGTCTCGCGTCGGAGGGATCAAGGTTTAACTCAAAGGTGCGCATGCGATAAACCCCGTTAGATGAAATGGTGCGGGTATCAAGCGTATAAACAACGATGCGGTCAATGGGAGTTCTGGATGCGGGATTAAACGGTTGCGGATTCACCCCATTGAATACAAATACGAGGCAACTGCCCTTCTCCCCGGCGGTTCTCCGGCCTCTGTTGTGATTGGCCGATTCCCGGAAATTGACGAAAGTGGGTGTGGCTGAGGGAGGAATGATGGCATTTGAGCCGTCAAAACGGTCGTAGAGAAGAAAGTAAGAAGCCCTTCTACCCTCAAATACCATGCGATTGGTGGCCTTGCGGATGTAGGAGTTTACCTCCAGCTTGGCTTGGGTGCGGAAGCAGACTTCCAGCCCGTCCCTGAACATGGTCATTGCCCCTGCGGTAATTATACCCATGATCGTAAGGACGAGCATGATTTCGATGAGAGTGAAGCACTTGCGTGTATCGTGTTTGCGTAAAAATGTATTCATTTGTATCGAATGGATTCGGTATTGAGGCGGGTGATCGGGAGTTCAAATAGTTCCAGCCAGATTGGGGATTACGTACTGAACTCTTCTGCCCGTTACCAGATCGCCTCCGGGGCGGGTGTTGGTCGTGTAGGAAAAATGGATGGTGACCTCGATAGCGGGCAAAGGATTTGACCCGGACGCTCCCAGATTCCGAAGAGTGGGGCGAACCGTCATGTTGAACGCGGACTCCACTGCCCCCGGGCGGATATCGAGGGTGACCGGGACCGTAGTGTCGCGGTCGATGAAAAGCGGGAATGGGGTTACGGTCGCCGACAGCCCGCTTACCACCGGTCTGTAGGTGTTCAGCGGTGTGGTGGTGGGATTCTCAATAACCTGTCTGAGTTCAAGGTAGTCCATCATCTTTACCTGCTCCAGAAAGGCTTGAGCTACATCTGTTGTAATGGAGTGCAGAATGGTGGACTCTGCCGCTCTCCTTGAGATGGTGAATCCATACAGGATCGAGGTGGCGGCTCCAAGGAATATGAAGAGGCTCACCATCATCTCGACCATGGTTAATGAACGGACAAATCTTCGGAGCTGCCTGGAGATGACGGATGGGCTGTGGATGACAGTTGTTTTCATGCGGCGGATGGTGTGCTACGGAAGTATTACGATAAGATAAATCGGCTTAAACGCTGAAAAATACAGTGTGCGGCGTCAAAAATTGACGAAAACCCGGTGAAAAAACTTTCTGACAGGAAGTCACAGAACTTGGAATTCGAGGAAGGGGGTATATAAGAAGGTGAGTCCTTTCAACACTAATAGATGCAGAATCCGTTGAGGGTGTGTCAAGTGTGAACCGCATGTGACAAAGTAATAAAAGTATCGGAGGATGAGGTAGACCGCAACTAAACCACTCAAGTGAACAGTCTGTTGGGTTACCAACGTTAATATGATGAAGGTATTGGATTACTGTGCAAGTAAAATCCGGACAATTTCCGGAGCGTGGGCGCTGGAAATCCGTGGATGACCCTACTATAAGCGGACGGACGTCCACTTGATGGCGCTTGTGTCAGAATTGTGGAATCGGAAGAATGATGACTATTCAAAGAAAAGCGGATTGACAGGGCTGGGATGGATGTTTTGCATCTGACCGCATCATCCTTTTGCCCGGTGGTGTAACGGTAGCACAACAGATTCTGACTCTGTTTGTTGGGGTTCAAATCCCTACCGGGCAGCCATCCGTCAGATCAGGCGGGAGGGTGATCCACTGGGAT
>JAPXRV010000017.1:0-44104 GCA_033813415.1 Opitutales bacterium
AATGGCCCATTTCAGCCATCCCCGGGAACTCTCCACCGATGCAGTCAGACGTGCGATCGCCAGAATCCGATCGACCGGCGCACAAATCCGCACGCAGTCGCCGCTGCTGCGACCCATCAACGCAAAGCCCGAGATCTGGGCGGAAATGTGGCGCACCCAGGTTTCGCTCGGGTGCATTCCCTACTACATGTTCCTCGCGCGGGACACCGGCGCGCAGCATCACTTCGCGGTAACGCTTCATGAGTCATGGGAAATCTGGCGGAAGGCCTATCAGGGAATCAGCGGCACTTGTCGCACCGTAAGGGGACCTAGTATGTCCTGCACTCCCGGAAAGATCCAGCTCCTCGGAGTATCGGAGGCCGCAGGGCAAAAAGTTTTTGTAATGCGCTTCCTGCAGGGACGCAATCCGGACTGGGTGGCCCGTCCGTTTTTTGCAAAATACAACCCGGATGCCATCTGGATTTCGGATCTGGAGCCCGCTTTTGGTGACCGGTTCTTTTTCGAAGAGGAGGACGCCGCAACCTTCCACGAAAACTACCATCAGGACGACCCGGAAAGCTTCGAGTAAGGCAGGCCAGGATCGTTCTGCCTCACACGGAATTGCCCCGAAAGCCGGCCCACTACATTGTTCTGCAAAGAAATAAACTCTCACCAAGGCGGTAGAGGCACAAAGGATTACAGAAAACGATATCGGAAAGATTGTTGTTCATGTATATATCCAGCTCCATCGAGCGTTGGGTCCGGGATTACTTAAGATTGTTTACGAGGTCAGAGCTTGACGTTACCCAAGACTCAGGCGTTCTTCCGCAAGACAAAAAAAGGCGGAATCCGGTCAGGATTCCGCCTTTATAAAAAGCAATTCAGCTACTGAATCAGGATTCAACTGCAGCTTCGGCTGCAGGAGATGCAGGAACCTCAGGAGCAGGTGCTTCAGCTGCAGGTGCGGTTTCAGCGACCTTCGCATCGGCCTTCTTATCGCCCTTGGAATAGCCCTTATCGTCGGCCTTCACAAATTCGATGAGCGCCATTTCAGCCGCGTCGCCCTGACGGGCTCCGAGCTTATAAATGCGGGTGTAACCACCATCGCGTCCGGAAAACTCGGAAACCTTTTCGTTGAAGAGCACGCGAACCGCTTCGTTATTGCGCAAACGGGCAATCGCCAGACGGCGCAGGTGCACAGAATCGGCCGGCTTATCTTTCTTTGCGGCCTTCTTCGCGAGAGTGATTACCTTTTCAACGTAGGGCTTGACCGCCTTGGCCTTGGCCAGAGTGGTCTGCATTTTGCCGTGAATGATGAGCGAACTCGCGAGGGTCGAAATAAGAGCTTCACGATGCTCCTTCTTAACCCCCAATTGATGACGATGTTTCTTGTGTCGCATGTAAATGACGGATGATGAATGCTAATGGATGTTGAACGGGAGAACCTCCTATTCGCTCTTCTTATCGAGCAGGCGTTCGTCAATCTGCATACCCAAGGACAATCCGAGCTGCTCGAGCTTGCCCTTGATTTCGTTCAACGATTTCTTTCCAAAATTACGGTATTTGAGCATCTCCTGCTCGCCCTTCATAGCCAATTCACCAACGGTTGTGATGTTGGCATTGTTCAAACAGTTCGCGGCACGGACCGAAAGCTCGATCTCATTCACACTCATGTTGAGCAACTTGCGGAGGCGGTTCTGTTCTTCGCTGATCTCCTTGTTTTCGCTCTCAAACTCAACCTCTTCCTTGCTCACTTCGTCGAACACGTCGAGGTGATGCTTGAGGATCGAAGCGGAATGCTTGACCGCATCCTCAGGGGTGATACGGCCATCCGTGGTCACTTCAAGGATCAAACGATCGTAATCGGTCATCTGCCCAACACGGGTATTTTCAATCGTGTATTTGACGTTACGGACAGGGCTGAAAAGCGAATCGATCGCAATCACACCGATTGCCTGATCTTCTTCCTTGTTGTCATCGCCGATCGCGAAACCACGGCCCACCTGAACCTTCAGCTCGGCGTAGAACTTCTTCTTGCCGTCCAAATGACAGAGCACCTGCTCCGGGTTGAGGATCTTGATGCCATTCACTTCCTGAATGTCACCAGCAGTAACGGTGCCTTCCTTGTCTGAATCAATGATCAGCATGACAGGCTCGCGACGTTCACTGGAGATGAGCACCTTTTTGAGGTTCAGAACGATATCGGTAACGTCTTCGACGATCCCTTCAATGCTCTGAAACTCGTGCTGAACTCCGTCGATCTTCACCGAAGTAATCGCAGCGCCCTCAATTGAACTAAGCAACACACGGCGGATGGAATTACCCAACGTGTGGCCATAGCCAGTCTCAAACGGTTCTGCAATAAACTGCGCAAAGGTAGGAGTCGCCGTGTCCTCAACCTTGATCAGCCTCTTGGGAAGCTCGAATTTTCCTAAACGCTTGGCCATGATGTTCTTATTCGGATAGTGCGGGATGATATTATCGGCTGTAGAACTCAACGATCAACTGGGTGTTCACCGAGGTGTCGAGTTCGTCCGCATTAGGAAGACGGCTCACTGCCGCCTTCAGGGAATCCGCATTAACGGACAACCATGCCGGTACCGGCCTGTACTGATTGTCTTCGAGATTCCGGGTTCCCAACTGACGACTGGAGCTGCGCTCCTTGACAGAAACTTCGTCTCCTGCGGACACCCTGAAACTGGCGATATCCACCTTCTTGCCGTTCACCTGAATATGGCCGTGGGTGACAAACTGCCTTGCGGCCTGACGGCTACGGGCAAATCCGGCACGGTATACCACATTGTCGAGGCGGGATTCCAACATCTGAAGGAACACTTCACCCGTGATACCCTTACAGGCCTTCGCCTTGTCAAAGGTCAGACGAAACTGCTTTTCAGTCAGTCCATACATAAAACGGAGCTTTTGCTTTTCGAGCAATCCGGTTGCGTATTCGGACATCTTGCGGCGCAAACGCGGACCGTGCTGTCCCGGCAAATGCGGACGCCTTTCAAACGCCTTGCTCGGAGCAAAAACGGCCATGCTGAATTTCCGGTTCATCCGGGTCGTTGGGCCTGTGTATCTGGACATATTTTTCTAAATTGAATAGTTATTCTCAGTGTGTATCCGTCGGCTGCATCAAGCCAGGCATTATGCGCGGCGACGCTTCTTGGGGCGGCACCCGTTATGCGGAACCGGGGTGGTGTCGATGATCGCATTGATCGTCAGTCCAAGCGCCTGGATGGCGCGGACAGCAGAATCACGGCCCATACCGGGTCCACGAACCTTGATGATGACTTCCTTCAGGCCGTGGGACATTGCCACGCGACCCGCAGTCTGGGTGACCACTTGCGAAGCATATGCCGTGGACTTCCTTGATCCGCGGAAATTGCACTTTCCGCCAGATGCCCAGGAAATCACATTGCCCTTGAGGTCGGTGAAAGTGACCTTCGTATTATTGAAAGTGGCCAAGACATTGCAGACACCCTGCGTGATGTTCTTGCTCCCCTTTGCACGACGGATCTTCAATTCGCCAAGGTCATCCTTGAGCAAATCGGCAGCCGTTTCCTTCTCTGATTTGCGGGCCTCCGACAATTTCTCGTCGGCTGTCAACGCGCGTGCAGCTTCTGCATCCGCACCGGCAACAATAACCTCTGCTTCCAGATTCTCCTCGGCAACTTTACGTCCTGCGGACGCTTTGCCCTCCTTGATTGTTTCTTCAGCCATTATAGCAAACTCCAAATGTTATTTTACGGCCTTGCGAATCACGCCAACAGTCTTGCGACCACCCTTACGGGTACGGGCATTGGTATTGGTGCGCTGCCCGCGAACAGGCAAACCACGCATGTGGCGAATACCCTTGTAGCTCTTGATGGCCTGCATGCGTTTAATGTTACCCATCACTTCGCGACGAAGATCTCCCTCCACCACGAAATTATTCTCGGTGATGTGCGCAGCAATCGTGTTGAGCTGTTCTTCAGTCAGCGTGTGAGCCCTTGCATTCGGGTCGATTCCGGCTTGTTCCACAAGCTTCTTCGCCCGAAACGGACCGATCCCGTACACATATCTGAGTGCGTACTCGATCTTCTTATTATTGGGTATATCGACTCCTAGAATTCTTGGCATAGGATCTGGTGGACGTGTTTATGTGAAAAAAAATTGGATAAAAATGACTCAAGCGACTCTTGTCAATACTTCTGCACCCTTGTTTGTAACTAAAACAGTGTGCTCAAAGTGGGCGGCTGGTTTTCCATCGCGGGAAACCACGGTCCACCCATCGGGTAGGAGGCGGACGTTGCGGTCGCCCATGAGAACCATGGGCTCGATGGCGAGGGTCATGCCGGATACAATCACGGGACCCGTGCGGCGTTTTCCATAGTTTGGAATCTGGGGATGCTCATGCATTTCCAAACCAACACCATGGCCAACGTATTCGCGGATCACATTGAAGCCGTGTTTTTCGACCCAATGCTGAATCGCGTAGGAAATATCGCCCACCCGGTTGCCCGGACGTGCCTGCTCGATGCCAAGCATCAGTGCTTCTTCGGTTACCTTGACCAGCCGACGCTTGGCGTCATCGCCTGCATCCCCTGCGATAACCGTTCTCGCGTTGTCGCCAATGTAACCACGGTAACGGGTAACGACATCCAGGCTCACGACATCGCCATCCTGAATCACATGGTCAAGACTACCGATGCCATGCACAACTTCTTCATTGATAGAAATGCAGGTGTAAGCAGGAAAAAGATTCTTCTGACCAGAATACCCGTAGCAGGCACTCTCGGCTCCGAGTTCATCCATGCATGCTTTCCCAAGCCGGTCGAGGTCATAGGTAGTGACACCCGGCTTAACAGCTGCAGCCATACGATCCAAAACAACAGCCGCGACGCGGCAAGCCTCCCGCATCCCATGAATCCGGTCAGCTGTCGCCGAACCCTGAATGGTATCAGCGTCACAGACAGATGCGGGTATCGTATTCGAAGAACTCATGGTGCTTTCAATGCCGTGCGGATCGTTACTTAATGAACGATGCCACAAGTCCGAATACGAAAATTACTCCGCCCAGGATCAACAAAGGACGCCAAACCGACCAGAAACTCTTCATTTCCGAGGCTTCAATCAACTGACGGCTACGGGCGGTATTCGTGCTGCGACCCTTGATTCTTCCCTTTTGAAGGAAACCGTCATAGTGGCGCTGAAGCAAGTGGGTTTCCACCTGACGCATGGTGTCAAGAGTCACCCCCACAATAATCAACATGGCTGTGCCGCCGAAGAAGTTTGCCACAAGGGGTGGGATGTTGAACTCCAGCAAAAGAACATCCGGGAATACAGCGATAAGGGTCAGGAATATCGCACCAGCGAGCGTGAGACGAGTCATCACGAAATCCAGATACTTCGCCGTTGGTTGCCCTGGACGAACACCAGGAACAAAACCGCTGTTCTTCTTGAGGTTATCAGCAATTTCGATGGGCTTGAACATCATCGAAACCCAGAAATAACTGAAAATGAGAATCAAACCGCCAAACACCGCGTAGTAGATCGCGTTCCCACGATTCAAACTGCTCGCGATATCCTGCAGGAACCGAAGGTTCGGATTAATACCGGATAGCATCTGGGCGATCTGAGCCGGAAAAATCAAAATAGCACTGGCGAAGATGATCGGCATCACACCCGAATAGTTGATCTTGAGCGGCATGAACGAATTCTGGCCACCATAGACCTTCTTCCCGACGGTCCGCTTTGCGTATTGAACGGGAATCTTGCGCTGCGCCTGAGTGATTGCCACAACCGCGGCCACGACACCGAGCAGCAACACCAACATCATAACCGCATGTGGAGCGCCATAGTTGACGGTCTCTGCTCCAATCGGAGCGTTGAACATACCCCAAACGAGCATCATAGCACGCGGCAAGTCGGCCACGATACCGACCGTGATCAAAAGAGATATTCCGTTTCCAATCCCGCTCTGCGTAATCTGCTCACCCAACCAGGTGAGGATCATCGTGCCGGTGGTCAGGAAAAACACCGCAGTAAAAAAGAACCAGAACCCACTGGATACCACAATCGGTCCGTACTCAGCGATACTGAAATTACCACCGATCAGAACTCCAGGGTTGATCTGAAGCGCCCGGACCAACATCGCACCCTGCACCACACAAATCACCAGTGTCAGGTAACGGGTGTACTGGCTGATCTTCTGCCGGCCAACCTCGCCCTCCTGCTGCATACGGGCCAGTGTTGGAACAACCGCCCCCATCAATTGCATGATAATCGATGCACTGATGTAGGGCATGATGCCCAAAGCGAAGAGCGCACCATTGTAAAGTGCACCACCGGTAAACATATTCACCATCCCGAGCAGGCCACCACCGGAAGCTTGCGACTGATTCATCAGAAACTCCTTGATCGGAGTCGGATCAATCCCGGGCAGCGGAATGTTCGCACCCACGCGGGCGATGAACAGCATGGCCAGTGTGAAAAATATCCGCTGCCGAAGCTGCGGAATTTTCATGCAATTGGTGAATGCGGAAAGCATGGTAGTCTACCGGTTGTCAGATGGGAAAACGCGTATGATCAAATCAAGATTCCGAGGCCTGTGGAAGCACAACCTTACCACCAGCCTTCTCGATCTTTGCAATTGCCGCTGCAGAAGCCTTCTCGACTACCACAGTGTAAGCCTTATCGACTTCACCCATGCTCAAAAGCTTGAGATGGCGGGCACCTGCGGGAGCCATACCTGCTTCCACCATTGCGGCAAGATCAACAGGTTTGGATGCGTCAAACTTGGCGAGATCACGCACGTTCAACACCTCAAACTCGATGCTGTGGCGGGCGTTTGAGAATCCACGGTGGGGAATGCGCAGGTAAAGGGGCATCTGACCACCTTCAAAACCCGGGCGATGGCTGTATCCCGAACGGGCACGCGCACCCTTGTGACCACGTCCACAGGTTTTACCGTGTCCGTTGCCTTCTCCTGAACCGACGCGCCGCTTGGGCCGATTTGCGCCGTTACTTTCAATGATACTGTGTAATTCCATTGTAATGTTTCCTGACTATCTATCGCATCAAAGCGGGAGTCCGCATTCTATCATGTTCTGGCTATCATCCGGGCCCTCAATCAGGCGTCGGCGGACACAGTCTCGATACTCCTGAGTGCCTTGATCTGCTCCATCGTGCGGAGTTTCATCAACCCGTCGATGGTAGCTTGAACAACTGCCAATTGATTATTGGAACCGAGCGATTTGGAAAGAACATTCTTCACCCCGGCTGCTTCGAGAACAGCGCGCACGCCTCCACCGGCGATGACACCGGTACCTGCACTAGCAGGCTTCAGCATTACGCGTCCTCCATCGGCCTGTCCGATTACCTCGTGAGGAATGGTTTCTCCATTCAACTCAACGAAAACCTGATGCCGATTGGCCTGTTCCGTTCCCTTACGAATCGCTTCGGGAACTTCCTTTGCCTTGCCGTAACCGAATCCGACCTTACCTTTCTGGTCGCCAGTTACAACAAGTGCCGCAAAACTAAACCGGCGGCCACCCTTGACCACCTTGGCGCAACGGTTGATGTGAACGACCTTCTCGATCGTTTCCGGAGCGTCTTCCGATACTTTGACAATTTGTGGAGCTTTACTCATGATCAATCAGAATTGGAGGCCTCCTTCGCGGGCTGCATCGGCAAATGCCTTCACGCACCCGTGATACAAACGACCCGCACGGTCAAATACAACTGCCTCAATGCCGGCAGCCTTGGCTTTCTCTGCTACCATAACACCGAGTTTCTTGGCACCTTCAATATTCGGACGAACGCCTTGTTCGCGCAAATCCTTGGCCAAAGTGGAAACATAGACGAGGGTCTTGCCCACTGAATCATCAATGCACTGGGCATAAATATGCTGCTGGCTGAAATGCACGCAGAGCCGGGGTCTTGCGGGAGTTCCGACAACCTTCTTGCGGATCCTCCAACGCCGTTTTTGCTTCAAAAGCTGTTTGTGTTCCAATTTCATGACGAACCTTATCCCTTAAGCGGTTTTCTTACCTTCCTTACGACGAACGTGCTGGCCTACGATACGCACACCCTTGCCCTTGTAGGGCTCAACCGGGTAGAATTGCTTGATCCTGGCGGCCAACTGCCCGACTGCCTGTTTGCTGGCACCCGTGATTTCGATCTTGGTTCCATCAGCGATGGTGACGGTGACTCCTTCCGGGACATCGACACGCACCGGGTGTGAATACCCGAGAGCCAAATCGATAACCGATCCCTGCAGAGCGGCTTTGAAACCGACTCCTGAAATCTCAAGATTCATCTTGTAGCCGTCGACGACCCCTTTAACCATCCCGTTGATAATGGAACGGACAGTACCATGCATCGCTTCCGCGTGCCGGCTCTGGTTTGCAGGATTCACTTCAATGTGATCGTCCTTGATCGCGATGCTCACGCTGTTGCCAAAGGACTGGGATACCTTTCCCTTAGGACCTTCCACCGATACGGTGTCGCCTTCAACGGAACATTTCACTTTGGCCGGAATAGCGACCGGGAGTTTGCCAATTCTGCTCATGATGTGATTACCAAACGGTGCAAATGAGTTCGCCACCTACTTTGAGACGGCGTGCTTCTCTTTCATTAAGGATGCCTTTCGGCGTGGTCAATATGCTGTTGCCCATTCCGCCCAGCACCTTGGGAACTTCACGCGACCCACAGTAGCGCCGGCGTCCGGGTTTACTCGCACGCTGAATGTCGGTGAGTGATGGAACATCATTCACATACTTCATCTCAATGCGTAAACGCTTGAAGGAGCCTTCAGGTTGAACCACCTGATAGTCCCGAATGTAACCGCCCTCTTTGAGAATCCGCAAGATACCTTCCCTCGAATTCGAATGAAAAGTTTCCGCAGTCTCTTTGTGCGCCCGGCTGGCGTTGCGCAGGAGGGTAAGGAAATCGCCTAGTGTGTCGTGTGCTGACATGTCTGATCTCTATCTTAAAGATGTGGTTGTGCTGGGATCACCACGACGACTTCGTGATGCCCGGGATCTTCCCTTCGCTCGCCAATTCACGGAAGGTCAAGCGCGACAATCCGAACTTGCGGATATAGGCGCGTGGACGACCCGTGATGCTGCAACGATTACGAACCCGAACGGGTGACGAATTGCGCGGCAGCTTGGTCAGTTTGCGCTGAGCAGCATAGAAAGCCTCGTCGTCCGTCTCAGGGTTGCGAAGGATTTCTTTGAGGGCAGCACGCCTTGCTGCATACTGCTCAACCATCTGCATGCGCTTCAGGTTGTGGTTAATTTTAGATTTCTTTGCCATGGGTCAATCTCCTCAATGTCCTTACGCTGCCTGACTTCCCTGTTGTTCACCCTGATCCTGAGTAGGTGCTCCCTGTGGCTTGCGGAAAGGCATACCCAACAGGCGGAGCAATTCGCGACCCTTCTCATCCGTATCTCCGGTCGTGACGATTGTCACATCCATCCCCATCGAAATGTGTTTGGAATCAACCGAAATTTCCGGGAAGATAGTGTGGTCCGTGATCCCCATGTTGTAGTTGCCGTGGCCATCCAACTTGCCGGGCACCCCACGGAAGTCGCGGATGTTCGGCAAAGAGATGTTGATCAGGCGGTACAGAAACTCCCACATCGACGCGCCACGAAGGGTCACGCGAACACCGACGGGCATACCTTCGCGGAGCTTGAAATTGGAGACGCTCACGCGCGCCTTGGTAACCACCGCCTTCTGTCCGGCGATCAGCCCCATATCCCGCTGCACATCCTCGAGATACTGCTTCTCGTTCTTGGCACCAACTCCGGTGTTGATCACAATCTTCACCAACTTGGGCACATCATGGATGTTCTCAATCGAGAACTTTTTCTTCAACTCAGGAATCACTTCTTCCTGGTAGAACTTCTTCAAAACGGGCATCGACTTGCTCATACTGCGGCTCCCTTGCGCTTGGCACGCTCTTCGAATCGTTTCGCTTCCATCACATTCGAAATGTGAATGGGAAACTCTCTTTCTAATATACCACCTTCGGACTTCTCAGTCTTGCGGGTGTGACGTTTACGAATATTGATCCCTTCGACCACAACCCGTTCCGTGCGAGGAAGCACTTCCAAAACACGTCCACGGGATCCTCTTGCGGATCCGGTGATCACCACAACTTCGTCTCCTTTTTTGATAATCGCACTCATGTCACAATACCTCCGGAGCCAAAGAAATGATCTTCATGTATTTGGCACGCAACTCGCGTGCCACGGGTCCGAAAATGCGGGTTCCGATCGGATTTCCGTCCGCGTTTACAATCACCACCGCATTCTCATCGAAGCGGAGGTAGCTACCGTCTGCGCGGCGAATCGGAGACTTCGTCCTCACCACCACGGCTTTAACAACCGCACCCTTCTTCACATTGGAATCTGGCGTGCGCTCCGTCACGTGGCACACAACCAAGTCACCCACCGAAGCGGTCCTCTTGTTCTGCCCCAGTCGACGAATCATGACTGCGGTTTTGGCGCCGCTATTATCGGCAACCTCCAAAGCTGTCTGCATCTGTATCATATCTGCGCTCTCCTATTATGCTATGGATTGCCTCATCCCACTGTGGGAGCTTTTTCGATGACACGGATCACACGCCAACGCTTGAGCTTGCTCAATGGGCGGGTTTCCGAGATCTCGACCTTGTCACCCGCCTGACACTCGTTGCCTTCGTCATGCGCATGAACAACAGTCTTGCGCTTGATTTCCTTGCCATAACGGGGGTGCGGAATCTTATAGGAATACTCGACCTTCACCGACTTGTTACCAGAACGGTTGGCCACTACTCCGGTCAATACCTTACGCTGATTTCTTTCGCTCATCTTGATCTACTCCTCAGACTGCGGCATCGGTGGAGGCCGTCTTCTTGTTATTCAAAAAGGTTTTCAACCGGGCGATGTTCCGACGCAATTCCTTCAGACGATGAGGCTTGTCGATCTGCCCGGTCTGCTTACGCAGACGCAGGGTAACGAGCTCATCTTCCGCATCGCGAACCATCTTCTCCAGCTCTGCCGGGCTTTGCTCCCGGATCTCTACATTCTTCTTAGCCATACGCTTCAAATCCTCCTACGCCTTACAATGCATCACCATCCTCGCGGGAGATGAAACGACAACGAACGCCCAGCTTGCCATCGGCCAAACGCATAGCCTCGCGGGCCACACTCACCGAACATCCGGACAACTCGAAAAGAACATTACCGGGACGCACAACTGCCACCCAGTATTCCACCGATCCCTTACCCTTACCCATGCGGGTTTCTGCGGGCTTGCGGGTAATCGGCTTCTGCGGGAATATGCGGATCCACACCTTTCCTTTTCTCTTCAGGTAGCGGTTGATCGCAATACGTGCCGCTTCAATCTGGTTTGACTTAAGTTTGCCGCGATCCAACGTCTGGATACCAAACTCACCGAACGCCAGATAGTCTCCCCTCTTGGCTTCGCCACGGATACGGCCCTTGTGGACCTTGCGGTATTTTGTTCTATTTGGAATTAAAGCCATTTTAGTGCCTGATTAAGGGTTTCGACCTTAGACGGTTTCTTCCTTGGGAAGACATACCCAAGTCTTGACTCCGATGGTTCCATAAACGGTCTCAGCCGTTGCGAAACCGTAGTCAATGTTCTCACGCAACGTGTGCAAAGGCACACGACCCGCGCGCTGCTTTTCAGTGCGGGCAATTTCAGCGCCACCCAAACGACCCGAGCATTGGATACGGACTCCATCCGCTCCAACCGACATCGTGGTCTGAACAGCCTTCTTCATCGCGCGGCGGAAGGAAATACGGCGTTCCAGCTGAAGTGCCACGTTCTCCGCCACCAATTGGGCTTCGAGCTCGGGCTTCTTCACTTCCTGGACATCTACCAGCACTTCATTACCAACCAGCTTTGCAAGATCGTCCTTGAGCTTGTCGAGTTCCCCACCCTTGCGGCCGATCACGAATCCCGGACGGGCAGTGAAGATCTTCACACGCACCCGGTTCGAGGCACGTTCGATAAAGATGCTCGGCACGGAAGCCAACTTCAGCTTCTTGGAGAGATACTGACGGATCACGTAGTCCTCCTTAAGCAGCTTGGGAAATTCCTTCTTGCTGGCAAACCAACGGGACTCCCAGTCGCGACGGACTGCAAGCCTAAAACAAATAGGATTTACTTTCTGTCCCATAATACTTCTCTTATGATTCTGCCAGTACGATAGTGATGTGACTCATCCGCTTCTTGTAGGGATGTGCCATGCCCCTTGCCACGGGATGAAAACGTTTGATGGAAGGCCCTTCGTTGACAATGGCCGACTTGATGGTGAGCGACTCCGCCACCACGTTCGCATTGTTCTCCGCATTGGCGATCGCAGACTTTAGCGTCTTGTAGACAAGCCGCGCAGACTTCCTCGGAATAAACTTGAGGAGCTCAGCCGCCTCGGCCGCGTTCTTCCCCTGGATCACACGAGTGATCTCCCGCACTTTCTGCGGAGACATCCTCGAATATTTGGTTAATGCTCTGATTTCCATGGCTCTTTGCGAGTGGTGTTTGTGGGCGGGTCCGGGCTGTCGCTTTGAGATCGGATTAGGGATCTGAGGGCTTTAGCCGGGATGAATCCCGACATACAAACTATTTCTGCGTGTGCGGATTGTGGCCTTTAAAGGTTCGGGTCAGCGCAAACTCGCCCAGTTTGTGCCCCACCATGTTTTCGGTCACATAAACCGTAAGAAACTTCCGGCCATTGTGAACGTTAATGTTCAGCCCGATGAAATCGGGAGTGATCGTCGAACGCCGGGACCAGGTCTGAATCGGCTTGCGCGAGCTGGTAGCCTGCGCTTCCGTGATTTTCTTCATCAGTCCGGGATCTACGAAGTAACCTTTTCTAAGGGATCTTGACATGACTTCTCAATTCTTTGGTTTCAGCGTTTCACCTTGCGGCCGTTGCGGCGGACCAGGATCATGGAGTTGCTCGTCTTGGAGCGCGTGCGGGTCGGATATCCCTTAGCCAACTGTCCCCATGGGGAGACCGGCTGGCCGCCACCCGAGGTACGTCCTTCACCACCACCCATCGGGTGATCGACAGGGTTCATCGCTACACCGCGGACACGTGGGCGTTTGCCCTTCCAGCGGTTACGTCCTGCCTTACCGAGCTTCTGATTCTGGTGGGTGGAATTACCAACTTCACCGATCGTAGCGCGGCACTTTGCATTCACAAGCCGGATTTCTCCGGAAGGCAGCTTCAAAGTGGCGTTTTCACCATCCACGTTAATCAACTGAACGGCATTACCGGCCGAACGGGCGATCTGAGCACCCTTTCCGGGCAGCAGCTCAACGGCGTGGATCTTGATCGCGGGGGGCATCACCGACAAAGGCATGCTGTTTCCAGGATTGAATTCCATTTTCTTGGTGGAGCTCACCAGCTTGGTTCCGACCACCACGCCCTGAGGGGCGAGAATGTAGCTCTTTTCGCCGTCTGCGTATTGCAACAAAGCAATATTTGCGGAGCGATTCGGATCATATTCGATCGCAATCACTTCAGCCTGGATATCCAGCTTATCGCGACGGAAATCGATGATGCGGTAAAGGCGTTTGTGTCCGCCACCCCTGCGACGGGTTGTGATCCGACCATAAGCATTGCGACCCTTCTTGTGGTGAATGCTCTCGGTCAGTTCCTTTTCCGGACGTTTCTTCGACACGTCCTGCCGGTTCTTCACGAGGAAGCGCTGGCTGGGTGTCAACGGTCTTGTTTCAATCAAAGGCATGGTATTTCCTCCAGGGATTCAGTGCTTACTGCATTTCGATGGTGTCACCCTGCTTGAGTGTCACGATGGCTTTCTTAGCCGCATGCTTCGCCACACGCTTCCGGTTCGTCCGGTTAAGCTTGATCAGGGGTTTGGAATTCAGGATGTTGACGCGAGCCACCTTCACCTTGTAGAGCTGCTCCACAGCCTCTGCCACTTCCTTGCGGTCGGCATCGGGATACACTTCAAAGGTGTATTGGTTAATGTGGGAAGAAAGGCGGGTAGCCTTTTCTGACAGGATCGACTCCTTCAATACTTTGGCTGGATTGATCATGATTCAGCTCCTTTCACGCGGGCAAGAATCGTGTCCGTACCACGCTCGGAAATGATAATGTTCTGAAACTTAAGCAAATCGGTGGCACTCAAGGTGTCGCTCCCGATCATTTCCACACGCTCAATGTTGCGCGCGGCCAACACCATCTTATCGTCAAACTGATCATCCACAATCAGCACACGACCAGCAGGGGCCATCTTGCCGAGAATCGAGTTGAATGTCTTGGTCTTGGCGTCCGCCGATTCGAAGCGCTGAATCAGGGCAACTTTGCCATCCGAAGCGCGTTCGAAAAGGGCGCGTTTGAACGCCATTTCCTTCATCTTCTGATTGACCTTCTCCGAGAAGTCTCTCGGACGCGGTCCAAAAATGACACCACCCTTGCGCCAGATCACCGTACGGCGGGATCCCTGACGGGCGCCCCCTGTTCCCTTCTGCTTGAAGGGCTTCTTACCTGTTCCGCTAACCTCGGAACGGGTCTTGGTGCACGCATTGCCCTGGCGCTGATTATTGCGAACCGCAAGCAGATACTGGCGGAGAGCCATCAGACCGGTTTCCCCTTCGAGAACAGGCCACTCAGCAATCTCCTTTTCGGAAACCTCAACACCTTCCGGTGAATATACCTTGAATTTCATTGTCGCTCAATCCTTTCTACTCACGCGGCTTTCGAGGCACCCTTCTTCTTCGCTGGGCGGACCGACAGAATCGAACCACTTGAGCCAGGCAAACTGCCCCGCACAAGAATAAGGTTCTTTTCCGGAAGCACTTTCACGATGCTCAGGTTTTGGACCGTCCTCTGGACGCATCCCATATGCCCCGGCATCTCCTTGCCTTTTAAAATGTGTCCCGGAGTCTGCCTCATCCCGTAAGAACCACCACGACGGTGCATCATGTGCCCGTGTGTAGCTGGCTGCCCGGAATAGTTATGGCGCTTCATCACGCCTTGGAATCCGTGACCCTTGGTTACACCAACCACATCTATGTATTGACCTTCGCTGAAGCGATTGGCAGTAAGAACGTCCCCGACATTAATGCCAGACACATCCTCGACGCGGAATTCCTTAAGGTGAACCAACGGATTGGACTTGCTGTTTTTCAGATGGCCGACTTCCGCCTTATTCATGCGGCTGGCCTTCTGTTCTCCAAATCCGATCTGGACCGCATTGTATCCGTCCTTCTCCACAGTCTTTACCTGGGTGACGGGACAAGGTCCCACTTCGATCACAGTCACAGGCTGCAGACGATTGTCTGCGTCATATACCTGTGTCATCCCTATTTTTTTACCTAATAGTATTATATTCATGGCTAAGCGGCAGGTGGGTTTCCCCGTTTCGAATGGACCTGCGTTAGGCGTGTGATTGTTGAAAAAAGTCCGATTAAAACACCCCCACTTGATAAATCAAGCAGAGAATCAATAAATTTTAGACATTGATGGTGATCTCGACACCGGCGGGCAAATTGAGCTTCTTGAGCTCATCGACGGTGGCCGAAGTCGGCTCGATGATGTCGATCATACGCTTGTGAGTGCGCATCTCGAACTGGTCCATCGACTTCTTGTCCACGTGAGGTGAACGGTTCACCGAATACTTTTCCACCCGAGTCGGGAGAGGAATGGGACCGGCCACACGTGCACCCGAGCGTTTCGCGGTTTCCACGATTTCACTCGTGGACTGGTCGATCACCCGGTAATCAAACCCTTTGAGTTTAATCCTGATTCTTGGCTGTTTCATGGCAATGCTTACTTTCCTTTCGACCTTGCGTCGATAACGTTCTGAAGAACACTGGAGGGAACCTGTTCGAAATGACTAGGCTCCATCGAATAGCTCGCGCGTCCCTTACTCAGGGAGCGGACATCTGTCGCATATCCAAACATGGTTTCAAGCGGCACAAATGACGTAATAATACACAGACCCTTCTTGGCGTCCATGCTCTGGATCTGACCCCGGCGACGGTTGATATCACCCAGGATATCACCCTGATATTCTTCCGGAGAGGTCACTTCCACCTTGACGATCGGTTCAAGCAGAATCGGATGCGCCTTCTTCATGGCTTCCTTCATACCGAAGATACCTGCCATCTTGAACGCCATTTCCGAAGAGTCGACTTCGTGGTAGGACCCGTCGATAATGTAGGCCTTGAAGTCAACCACAGGAAACCCTGCAAGCACCCCGTTGCGGGCCGCTTCATGAATCCCTTCAATCGTTGGCTTGATGTATTCTTTTGGAATCACACCACCGACGATCTGGTTGATCACTTCCACGCCCTTACCCTTTTCATTGGGCTCAACACGGATAACGGCATGACCATACTGACCACGACCACCCGACTGACGGACAAACTTTCCTTCTGCTTCGCCTTGGGCCGTGATCGTTTCGCGATAGGCGATCTGAGGCTTTCCGGCATCGGCTTCCACCTTGAACTCGCGGAACAAACGGTCACGGATGATTTCGAGGTGCAGTTCACCCATCCCGGCAATGATGGTCTGGCCGGTTTCCGGATTGGAGCTGACCGTGAAGGTCGGATCTTCTTCAGCCAAACGCTGCAGTCCAAGCGACATCTTTTCAGAGTCCGCTTTTGTCTTGGGCTCAATTGAGAGCGAAATCACCGGTTCCGGGAAGGATGGCGGCTCGAGGCGGACATCAAAGTCCTTGTCACAAAGCGTATCTCCAGTGACCACTTCCTTTACGCCGATAACGGCACAGATGTCCCCGGAGAAAATTTCATCCACGTCCTGGCGGCTATCCGCCTTCATCAACATCAGACGGCTTACACGCTCGGATTTGCGGGTCCGGGGATTGTAAAGAACAGTTCCCTTCTTGAGGTGTCCACTGTAAAGACGGAAGAATACCAACTTACCAACGTAGGGGTCGGTCCAAAGCTTGAACGCAAGTCCAGCCACCTTCGAGGAGTCGTCAGAAGGAATAATGACTTCCTCACCGTCGTCGTTCTCACCCTTCATCTGGGGAACGTCCAACGGGCTGGGCAGAAACTCGATGACGGAATCCAGAAGCTTCTGAATTCCCTTATTCTTAAAGGCGGTTCCCGGGACTGCACCCACGAACTCTAGGGTAGCAGTTGCGCGACGGATCGCCCACACAAATTCATCGGTGGTGAACTCGGCTCCTTCGAGATACTTTTCCGCAAAGACGTCGTCGTAGTTTGCGACCGCTTCGATCAATTGCTCACGGTATTGATCGGCCTGTTCACGAAACTCGGCTGGGATCTCGCATTCTTCGACCCTAAACCCGGTGGGATCACTCATATCCCAAAGGCGGGCACGCATGCGCACCAGGTCAATCAAACCCCTGAACTGGTCTTCCTGTCCAATGGGCAGGAACAACGGATGCGCATTGGCACCAAGCTTGGTCCGCATGGTCTCAACCGCATTAAAGAAATCAGCTCCCGTGCGGTCCATCTTGTTGATGAACGCCAAGCGGGGGACATGATACTTGTTCATCTGGCGCCACACCGTTTCGGACTGTGGCTGAACACCGGCAACCGCGCAGAACACCGCTACCGCACCGTCGAGAACGCGCAGAGAGCGCTCCACTTCTGCTGTAAAGTCAACGTGTCCCGGTGTGTCGATGATGTTCACCTGGTGGCGAATACCGGCAAACGGACCTTCCTTGGTCGTCCACTCAGCCGAAATAGCAGCCGCTGTGATGGTGATCCCGCGTTCACGTTCCTGCTCCATCCAGTCGGTGACAGCAGTTCCTTCGTGAACTTCCCCGATCTTGTGCACAGCACCTGTATAATAGAGAATGCGCTCGGTCGTGGTGGTTTTGCCCGCGTCGATGTGAGCGGCAATACCGATATTGCGAGTGTGTTCGAGCGGTGTCTTGCGCAGAGGCGAGTTTGCCGCAGAAAGGTTTTCCCCTTTAGCCATAATTCAAATGCTCCTGTGATGTCGGTTCTCCTATTCCGGCACACAAATCACCAACGAAGGTGAGCGAACGCGCGGTTGGCTTGTGCCATCTTATGCGTATCTTCTTTCTTGCGAACCACGCCTCCAGTGTTATTATATGCGTCCACAATTTCATCGGCCAATGCTTCACGCATAGGCTTACCTTTCTTGGACCGCGCGGACCCTACCATCCAACGGAAAGCGAGACTCTGCTGGCGTTCGTATGGAATTTCCAGAGGAACCTGGTAAGTCGCACCACCCACACGGCGGCTCTTCACCTCAAGCTTCGGGCGCGCATTCTCCAAAGCACCGATCAGGAGATCGATCGGATCTCCCTTTCCAAGCTTCTCGCTGACGAGCTCAAATGCACCGTATACGATGCGCTGAGCAACTGACTTCTTTCCGCGTTCCATCACCGTGTTGATGAGGGAAGTAACAAGAGTGCTCCCATACCGTGGATCGGGCGTGAGAGGTCTTTTTTCGGCTTGTCTTCTTCTGGACATACTTATCGCAAAGTTGGAATTTCTGCTTGGGTTCAGCTCTTCTTCTTAGGACGCTTCACGCCATATTTCGAGCGGCTGCGCCTTCTCTTTTCAACGCCCTGACAGTCAAGAGTACCACGGACGATGTGGTAACGAACACCTGGAAGGTCCTTTACACGACCGCCGCGCACGAGCACGATACTGTGCTCCTGGAGCGAATGTCCCTCGTCGGGAATATAGGCGATCACTTCGATACCCGTGGTCAGTCGCACTTTGGCCACCTTCCGGATTGCCGAATTCGGCTTCTTGGGAGTACGCGTCATTACCTGAACACACACCCCTCTGCGGAACGGGTTCGCCTTCAACGCCGGCGACTTGGACTTCGCCTCGAAAGCGCGCCTTGGCCGATTTACAAGCTGATTGATTGTGGGCATTTGAAATTCCGTTAAGTTTCGAATAAAAAGGGTAGGAAATTAGGTCGCGCTCGATCATTTGCAAGCCTTAATTTTCAGAATCGATCTTGGAATCGTTTTTACCATTCGGCTTGACGACCGGCGGTCTTCAATGCGACAAGGGTATGGTTGATTACTGAATACAATTCAAGTTCAGGATGCATATGACACACAGAAAACCGGTCTTCATTACCACTATTCTCTTCCTCATGATGGCCCAGTCGCTTTTCGCGGTTCGCATCTGGCCTGACCGGGACCGCCCTTCCATCGAGCTTGAAAAAGCTATTTCCATCGCGGAGGAGCGTTTGGCTTCGGTCGAGAGTTCGCCGGTATACTGCCTTAACGCAACCCTACTCGCCGATGACAGCGGAGATCCGATGATGGGATTCTGGCGATTGGGATATGCGACCGAAAAAGGCCGCTCGTTCAATGTTTCGCTCCGGATGGATGGGAAAATCAATATTCAGGAAGTGCGGGGCTTCGAAGTGAGAGGGACTCATCGCTGGCCGGAAGGAGTGGTCCCTCCTGTAACCCTTAAGGACGCTCTCGCGCGCACTCAGGAATCACTCAAAGCACGGGCAGCGACCCATTATTGCATCAATGCCACCTTGGTTTCCGGAACCCGCAGTGTGATGAAAGACGGGATGTGGAACCTGGTATTTCAAACGGAAGTCAGTGATCCGGTCCTGGTCAACGTCAGAATGAATGGTAAGGACCGGGTCAAACCGATCGAGCGGATCCGCCAGCTTGACGAACAGGAAATCGCAGCGAACGATTCAAAGTAATCCGGACCCCTTCCGTCCATGATTAAGGCGTCTGATTTCTTCACGATCCCGGACTCACTCGCTCCTTTCAAGGAATGCTTTGATGCTCATGCTGCTCCATGGGAGTGGCTGAACGGGATTAACAACGCGCTGTTGACTGTCCTCGCCAGCGAAGGGCTTGAAGGTGGACGTTCGGTGTTTCCTCCTCACCTTCATGTATCGGGAAAGGTGTTTATCCATGATTCGGTGGAACTCCCACCCTACGGAGTGATTGAAGGTCCGGCCTTCATCGGTCCCGACTGTGAGCTCCGGCCCGGGGTATACATTCGAGGTAATGTGATCGTCGGCAGGGATTGCGTCCTCGGAAACTCCTGTGAGTACAAGAATTCAATGCTGATGGATTCAGTTGAAACTGCGCATTTCAATTACGTGGGCGATTCGATCCTTGGAACAAAATCGCATCTCGGAGCCGGGGTTATTCTAGCCAACATCCGTCTGGATCGCATGAATGTGAAGGTCAAGTCGCCATGGGGCCTCTTCGATACTGGTCGCCGCAAGTTCGGGTCAGCAATCGGAGACGGTGTCGAAATCGGCTGCAACAGTGTCGTTCAACCAGGCACCCTCATTGGAAAACGCGCGTTTGTATTGTCGGCACTTTCAGTCGGGGGCTGGATTGACAGCCGGTCAGTAGTTCGCAGTTCGGTCTCCTGAGAAATCGGATGGGGCTGACTTCAGGATACCACGTCCTCCATCGATATTGATTACTCCGATCGCGTCATCGCGTCACGCCGTTTCTCAGTCGTCAGTTTTTCCATGGCGTAACGCAACGCCGTCCGCGGCATAGTGTTACGGTGCAGCATGACATAGGCGAACACCCGTTCGGGATCAAATTCTGAACACGCCTTAAGCATCCATCCATAACCCTTCTGGACCATGGGGTCCGCATCCATTAGAAGCAGATCAGCGATTGCGAAAATGGTTTCAGTGAAGAGCCCTTTGCGTGCCGGAATAATGAGCGAAACGGCCGAGGCCCGCCGGACCCAGCGCGAATCCCCACCTGCCCACAGCAACAACTGGTCCTGATAAGAAGGAAACCGCTCGATGAAGGTTCCAACCGTGTGATTGCACAGCGTGTCACAGGCAGCCCAGTTGCTCACATACAGCCTCACCCATCGGTCAAAAACCTCAAAATCAGATGGCTCATACTCGCCTTTAAGGGCATACGACCACTCGCAGGCGATACCGGCTTCCTCAAGGAAACCCGACTCCCATAACTCCTCGCAAAGTGCGAAGATCCCAGCTTTGCCAAGCGATCGAATATCCTTGAAATGCAGTTTTGCTAGCCGCTTGACTGCATCGCTTTTCACACCATGCAGTTTAACCGGCTCTTTGAAAAACCGCAGCCCGCTTTCCCTCACGGCCGGATCCGCCATACGGAGGAGCTCCTCGCGCATATTCAAGACCCAATCACTCATGCTTCGAAATCCCCGCAAGTGCTTTCCAACGCCGCCATGCGAACCAGATAAGAACCAAACACGTGCCGACCGATCCGAAATACAAAACAGCAAATAGCGGATCTTTAACTACACGCCCGAAAAAATCAGGCAGAATCCGTCCCGATGCCATTTTCAATAGCGTTCCATTGAACAGGTGCGTTCCAATGTAGGTTGGATGCATGTCCACAAGCTTGGACGACATTTTTTCCACAGAACCCGACACATGAATGCGGAAGCTACCCACAAACCCGGGCATGATATCCATGCGGAGCACACTCAATTTATCGTCTGGGGACTCATACCTTCGCAGGAACCGGCCAATCTCAATCTGCTGATAGTCGTCCGCTGATTCGCCGGCGTCCGTCCTGAGAATAGCAAAACCCTTGAATGCTTCCGAAAATCCGTGACTGCCGGTAGCCCAAAACCACTCGGTGTAACTGAGGTCCGAAAGCGCATCACGGCTCTCAAACCGGACATTCACATGGGCCATATCCAAAATACTCGGATCTCCGACACTGAAGACCAGATACGGATCCCCCGCACTGACACGCATCCATCCCTCAGCGTCAGTCTCAATGTCGTTAACCGTGACCAGCGCAAACTCGCCCGTCTGAGCCTGTAACGCCACAGCCAAAATGGAAGCGACACAAAACAGAGGTGACACCCTGAACCAAGCGTTTCTCATGACCGCACTCCCTTCATCTCAACTGCATCCAATGCTTTGTCCGAACGTAACACCTTCCAGAAACAGATCAGCAACGCACCAGCATAAACACTGCGCATCGCTCCTATTACCATGTTCCAATCAAAAGCCAGACTCTTGAGCACGTATCGCTCGATCACATAGGGCAAGGTGGGAATATTGACTACCCATAGGCTGAAGGGCGCGGCAAGCCATTGGGTAAAGACGCCAAGA
Organism: Opitutales bacterium; assembly: GCA_033813415.1. Taxonomy (GTDB): domain Bacteria; phylum Verrucomicrobiota; class Verrucomicrobiia; order Opitutales; family JAFGAQ01; genus JAFGAQ01. The sequence goes on from JAPXRV010000017.1 coordinate 22,061, forward strand.
TCAGTTCCCACCAGCCAAAACGCGATCCACGCGAGGCAGAACAATCCCCATGCCTTCGCAACCTCCTGATACATGGCCGCCAACATGATCAGCACACCCATTGACCATGCCACATAATGAACGGAATGGATCGTGAACACGAAGAGCAGACAAAAGAACATGCCTAGCGTCCTCAAAAAAGCGCCCTCAATCTCCGAAGCCCTAACGGTGAACAAATGATAAACGAGCATCAGGCAGACACTGACAAACGGGAAATACCATACGATCTGGAAGCCCAGAATCTGCCTGGCCTGCGAAAACTCGGCGAGGCTCCGATCGCCTCCGGCCAATATGCTTTCCATGCCAAGCAGTCTTGGCAATACATTCGCGGCAAAGGCTGCGAAGACTCCCAGGATCAATGTCACACCTACCTTCTTCCTCCATCCCATGAACGGGCTTCGCCAGTATGCAATGAGGAAAAACGGCAGCAATAGCATCATGATCTCGCGCGACCACAGCGCCATACCAAAACCACAGGCGGACCAGATGTATTTCCGCTCCCATAGCATCCAGACCGCAAGCACCATGAAGGCAATCACGATCGCTTCATAACGCCCGAATATGTAAAAAGCGAAAAGCGTGATCGGGTTGAATAACCACATCGCGGCACCCCGCAGCCCCACTCTGCTTCCGCCCAACATCCGGAAAATCATGAAAGCCGTCGCCAGATCGAAGAGCAGATATGGGATTTTCAGGAGGAAAACGGCACGCATCACCGTGCGGTGCCGAACAAAGGCGAAGTATTCCAGATGCGAGGCCGTCGTCTGTTTCAGGTCAACCACGTCGAACATTGAATTCGCCTCCGGCAATAAGGGTGCCACCACTGCGTAATTCAAACGCTCCACCGTCGTAGTCACAAACCGGCTCCCTGGATACCATCCGCCATGTTCGTGCAGCCCATGTATACGCCGGTGCTCGGAAAAGAAGTCGATGTGCCCGAAAAACGGCATGATCATCACCCGAATTGTCAGCCCGATCGCCATCAACAGCAAAAACAACCTTACTTCCGGACTTCCAGAGGGAAGCCACGACTCAAAGAACCGGCGAATGCCGCTCATACCCGATTTATTGGACAGGTCACTCATGAGAACCTCTTCAGCATTAGGAATGCGATAGTTAGCCTTCTTATCGTGGAGAGCACTTGCCGGAATGCAAGAACCGAATGCCCAAGCGCATCCGCAGATGTGATAACTCGAACCACTTGCGTGTCGGGATTATCGGGTCAACGTATGCCAGAAAGCGGAGCCCCCCCCCGAACCACGCGCGAGTCAGGATTATAGTTACCAGGAGATCATTGGAAACGCCGGCTAGCCGAAAACTTTGACCTTGAGATCGCGCACCACCTGCAGCCCGCCCCAGTCGGATCCTTTCATTGAGGCAAATCGGGCCTTGCGTGTTCCGGGAAAACAATCCCGGTGTTCATGGAACAGGCCTTCAAGGAACAGTTTGGAACCGATCGCCATCCCATAACTGAAATAGCGGACCCTCCGGCGAAACAACTCGCTCATCTCCACTTTGCCCCCCCTGCGGATCACAGCACCCAGCTTTTCTTCAGAAATCACCCCTTGGTCCTTGTGCATATCCCCCTTTGGCTTTGCACCTTTTCCGAAAAGGCATAGTCGGTAACCAGCCATGGCTGCGTCAAACTCGCGTCCACCATAGATCATCCGATAGCCTTCCATTGCGGAGGATTTGCCACCCATCGCAGCAGCATAGCTGCAGAAACGGTAATCAGCCGGGTCATCCACCTGTTTTGCACGCACCGCATTAAGGTCGATGTAGGCGGCCACGGTTGCCATTGCATGAAGCGATGGCTCCACAACCAAGCTCTTGAAACGCTCCATCCACAAGGTTCCACGATTTCCATTCTGGTGGTTATACCAGATGGTGAAACGCTGCTTCAGCTCACGCATAAACACCGACACATCTCCCATCCGCGCAAGCAATGCCTCACGCGCACGCTGCGCGATCGCGTCGCCACGCTCCAGAATCTTTTCCAAGCCATCCGGCGTCATAGAATACGGCGAGAGACATCTACCCTCGTGAAACCCGCGATAACGCATCAGCAACTCCGCATCGGTTCGGGGTTTCTCTTGCCGGACACGGGCCAGAATGTGAAAATGATTCGACATCACCGCATAAGCCAGAATGTCCACCCCACAAAACACCGCCTGACTGTGCATCATCCGAACAAACATCTCCTTCTCACCATCCTCCAGCAGATGCTCACCCAGACAACACCGGCTCATCAAGTGATATACGCCGTCCCGGTTTTTCACGATCATCCGATTCCGCTTCATATCGATCCTTTCCTTGTTACTTCCCATATCTTTAGTCTTCAGATTGTCAAATAGAGGCCCTGTGTTTTTATTAGGTTCGTTGTGGATCTTGATTTCACAAGCGTATGGCGACACATGCGGGCACTGCATCCATAGCGGGATTGACAATACAGGCGATTGTATCATCATTTTTCACGGATCTTCCAATTTCCGGAGATTCAACTCACTATTCTGCCTGGCTTTCCTGAGCCATCGCAGCAAACCACACTACCCTCCTCACCCTATGAGCGCTGCAGCCGTCACCCGTGTCACCCGCCAATCCTGGATCAGCCGCCTTGGCGATTCCATCAAAGGAATCCTGTTTGGACTTGTCCTTATTGTGGGTTCGATTGTCGTTCTATTCTGGAATGAGGGCCGGTCGGTCAAACGCTACAAAGACCTGAAGGAAGGTGCTGGAGTCGTGGTATCGGTAAATTCAGATCGGGTGGACGCGACCCTTGAAGGGTCGCTCATCCACACTTCGGGCATGGCCAACACCCAGAGCACCCTCAAAGATCCCCTTTTTGATGTCTCAGTAAATGCTCTGCGTCTTGAGCGTTTTGTGGAAATGTATCAATGGGAAGAAACCTCAAGCACCAAAACAGAGAAGAAATTAGGAGGTGCGACCGAAACAGTGACGACCTACGACTACCGGAAAACCTGGCATTCCGGCCGAATCGATTCAGATGCTTTTCAGGAAACAGCTGGTCATCAGAATCCCGAAATGGCGTTGGACAAGGTTTCGTTGACGGCATCCGACGTGACGCTGGGGGATTTTCATCTCACACCCATGCTGGTGGACAAGATCAGCAATTTCCAATCGCTCTCCCTGGGTGAACAGGTTCCGACTCCAACCAGCCTGAACCGCAAAATGTCCACTACCGGGGATACCATATTCGTAGGCGAGAACCAAGGGCAGCCACAAGTCGGTGACCTGAAAATCCGGTTCCGCTACGTCGCACCGCAGAATGTGTCGGTTATTGCAGCCCAATCGATGAATGGATTTGAACCCTATAAGACAAGCAGAGGGGGAACCATACTAGAAATCAAAACCGGATTACTGTCGGCAGAGGAGATGTTTGCTCAAGCGCAGGCCAGTAACCGCATGATTACCTGGCTGATCAGACTGGGTGGATTTGTCCTGATGGGCATTGGATTCGGGATGCTCTTCCGTCCGCTCTCTGTGATGGGTGACGTTGTGCCCTTCATCGGCAACATCATCGGAGCCGGGACCGGATTTGTAGGATTCCTTCTGGCCGCAATACTTTCCCTCATCACCATTGCAATTGCGTGGTTTGTGTATCGGCCGGTCCTCGGGATCGGACTCTTGGTGTTTGCCGGTTTTCTGGTGTATTGGCTCAAAACAAGAGTATCGCGCAAGAAAACGGATAACCCGCTGCAAACCGCCTGACCGACAGACAACGAATAGTCCATTCTCTAGGTCTACACAGTCCCTTGATTCAGTTTCCCTTATGGGTCCGGGTTGATGAGTGTACAGTCCTACGTTTCTCATTGTCTTCGGGCACGACTGCGACTAATCCGTGAGCCTCATGACACCTCGAGGTGATGTTCTTCGGTAATTTGGAGAGAACAATCTCGTCTGTATTCTGGTATCTCATGAGCAAACATCCAGAATTCGTGAACTCCTGATATGGGTGATCACACGCTAGCCTGCCACCCAAGGGTTCTGAGACCTATTCAGTCTGGTCAATCACATGAATTCACTCACCTTGATATTCGGGTTAACATATCGGTGATGCTTTGGATCAACGCTCTTGTAGGTGATCGGAAATCGAGGACAATAATGGAAACACCGTAAACACACCTCACACTTGTGCTGCCATTCTGGATGAGGATCGAGCACAATGTTGTTCGCCGGACATATCGATGCGCAAAGCCCACATTTGACACAAGACTCTCTCTTTATCGAGAAATGGGCATCCATCAGATGTGGTTTTGAAAACAGCAAAGGCTCGACCAGATGAGCCAGTAATCCCAATGGTTCGAAGTCATGATGCGACGCTCTCGAATCGATATCACGGACGATCTGAGGTGTTGTTGCCGCCACCTCGTCAAGGCACTTTTCGATGTTCTTTTTGTCCGGTCTGTAAAAAGTGACGTCATTGAGGGGCATGTGCACGTATCGAGCGTAACTCAGAGAAACGCCCCTATTCTTGAACAGCTTAGATGCCTCAGCCAGAGCGCCTCCTTCTGATCGACTTCCCCTGGTTATCAACGCAAAGTAGTATTTTCCATTCGGCAGGGATGTCTCCCCGATGAATTTCCTGACTATGGTTGGCAGTCTGTAATAGTATAGGGGCGATAGTATCCCTATCCCACTGTAATTGTCCAAGTCTGGAAGAATCACGCCATGCTTGAGCAAGACGATATCCGTTTCACCAGGGGGAAACCTGCTGAATCAATTTGGCAAGATAGAGAGAGTTCCCGGTTCCTGAGAATACGATCAGTTATTTTTTCATGCTCTCAATCACAACAGACATGAAACCATCGATACGGAATCGTTGAAACGTTCAAACATAAGATCCAGACCGCGCGAATAACCTAACCCGAGCTCTCATCCGCAGACAGGAAAAGGCTCTTCACATCCCGCAGCGATACCTTGAGACTCTCCGCGTCGCTGGCCTCGAAGAGCTCCTGAAGGAAAGCGCGTTTTCTTTGCTGCATTTGTTGCACTCTCTCCTCCACACTGTCGGCGACCACGAGCCGGATACTCGTAACGATCCGGTTCTGTCCGATGCGATGGGCCCGGTCGGTGGCCTGTGCTTCAACCGCCGGATTCCACCACGGATCGTAGTGGATCACTGTATCGGCTCCGGTGAGGTTCAGACCCGTGCCTCCGGCCTTCAGCGAAATCAAGAATAATGGAATACCGGGATCCTGATTGAAACGATCCGCTTCGGCGAGCCGGTCAACGGTTTGTCCATCGATGTAGCAGTATCCGACACCAAGTTTGTCCAGTTCTTCTCTAAGGATACTTAGCATGGACACAAACTGGGAGAATACGAGTATCCGGTGACCATCATCCATGCCGGCGAATAGAATCTCGCGAAATGCCTCCCATTTTGCAGAACCAAGCACACCAAAGGACGGATCAACCAACCTTGGATCCGCGCAGAACTGGCGCATGCGCAGCAGCTCCGTAAATGCCGCCATCCGGATCCGTGATTCACCTTCGCCCTTGGCCTCCATTTCCGTGATGCGACGTTCGCCCTTGCTCCGTATGGATTCATACGCACGTGCCTGCTCCTCATTGAGCGCACAATACACCACCTGCTCGATTTTCGGGGGAAGCTCAGGTGCCACTTTCTCCTTGGTTCTCCGCAGAATGTAGGGAGCCAGCATATCCTTGAGACGCCCCACATCGCGCTCCCGCTCCACTCCGGATCCTGCAGGCTTCGCCACATAACCTGGCATCACGAAATCGAACAGCGCAACCGCATCCTCTATCGAATTCTCAATCGGAGTGCCGGTAAGGAGGAACCGGCCAGTTGAGGACAATCGACGCAATGCACCGGCATGCAAAGTCCTGCGGTTCTTGATGTGCTGGGCTTCGTCCGCTATCACGAGGCCAAATGGGCAAGCGGACATCCAGTCGATGTCCCTCGCCAGTGTGCTGTAGGACGTCAGGATGACGTTTGATTCCTCGAAGCCGTCCTCCGATTGCCCGCGCGCGTTTCCATGGTGCACGGTCAGCTTTAGTTCCGGGCAGAAACGCCGGACTTCCCTCGCCCAGTTTCCAATCAATCCGGCAGGGGATACCACCAAAGCAGGCCTGGACCCGGACTTCCTGACCGCATCAATCAGACCGATTGCCTGCAGGGTTTTTCCCAATCCCATTTCATCCGCCAACAAACCTCCCAGTCCATGGCGATACAAATGATGCATCCATGCCACCCCGAGTCGCTGGTATGGGCGCATCACCGCCCTCAATGAATCTCCCATCGGAGCGTCCTCGAGCCTCCCGAAATCCCGCAATGCGGAGGTCCGCGCCTTCCACGCGTCGGGAAAAGTAACCGCAGCTCCGGATTCATCAATCCATCGTTCAGCGGATGCTAACATTCTAGGATCGAGCTTTACCCGAATACGACTACTGCGAACATTTGAGGCGGAAGTATGGTCGCTAAGTTCCGAAAGCGACTGGATGATGCTTTCCGGAATCAACACAACCTGATCACCTTCAACCCAGTATTTCCGGCCCTGCTCCAACTGTCGGCGAAGAACATCATCGGAGACACCGGCATCCAATCCAGCCTCCAGTTCATAGCGCCCCCCCACCTCATGAACATCTGCCCGAATGCGGGCAATTTTCACGTTGCCGAACACTCTGCTGAAGTTTGGACCCAACACTGCGCCTTTCCCCCGAATCAGCCCGTCCAAATGATCGGCGAGGAAATTCAGCAATTTGTGGTTATCCCGTAGCCACCACTTGCCCGTCCCGGGATCCCATCCAAAGCCACTCCTTTTCAAATCGTCACGTATAAGGGCCATCGCAGGTTCATCCGGCTTCTCAAGCTTCACAGACAAGTAATGCAACGACCCCTCCACCTCCCAACGGGGTAATTGGGTGGTTGCAGAAAGCGGATCAGGCATTTGGATTCCGGCCCGTCCAACCGGAACCGCCTGCACATCCACCGTTTTGGTAATCGATGCAGGCCGCCCTGAAGCGGGAGAGAACCAGGATGGCGGCATACCCTCAAGCGCATGATCCCGCCACTCAATAGAATCTCCGGGATTGCGCATCCAAAAAAACACCGGTTCATCCCTCAACACCCGAAACACGCCGATCATCCGCTCCACATCCATCTGAAGCATACCAGCGAGTTTTCCTCCGCACCACTCTTCGAGCAAAGCCGCAAAGGCCGCATGACGCGGGTCAAGACGGTAAGCCTTTCCTCGATCCAACTTGTCTGGTGCGACCGCTGCACCGGTTCCGGGTTGCGCGTCGACGCGAACCGTCACCTGCCCCCCCTGCAACAGACGCTCCATATTGGGCGGCAAATAGACACAAAACCTAAGTGGAATTCCCTTCCCTTCCGACAAGACAAGGGACTTTGGAACCGCCGTGACTTCAAGCTCTGACGCAGTTCCCATGTCCGCGCCGGAAGCCGCCTCGACTGCGCTCCGGGCATTCATCTCCCATAGGCACAAACCGATAGCATGGGCACAGACCATGCCATTTCGACCGTAGGCGCACGAACAACGATTTTCGGCAAATGGGGCTGCGGCCAGATCAAGGCGCGGTCTCAGGGTCCGCCCACCAGTCTCGACAACCCCGGTGATCACCTTGTCGTGCCAGATCACCTCCTTCACGCAGCCCCGATCCACCAGGACTCTGGCTTCCTTCAGGACATCCCAACCACCCAGATCCACCAATAGATCACGGCTCAGCTCCACGCCACTCATCGGGAAATTGATCCGGTCATTGTTCCAAACATGTCAGAAGCGTGTCCTAGTTGAGAGAAGGATCATCCGGGAAATCCAACAATCCGACAGGCCCGGGATTTATGATGCGTATGCAGGACTTCCACAATGTATCCGTCTCCATCTGCGCCATAATCGACGGGTCCACGGAAAGCGGAACCCAAGCCCTTTGCCGTATCTCCGCCTCGAGCTGGCCACTGCTCCAGCCCGCATATCCCATGAATCCGCGCACTTCAGTCTGATCATCCCGATCCAAAATCCCCATCGCCTCTTCGATGCTCAGGCCAAAGCGAAAACGAAAGGTCCTGGGACCTGAACCCCAGTCCAATGCCGCCAGAATCAACTGATCATGCTGAACCGGTCCTCCATGAAAAACTGGCACACGCTCGAGTGGAGTGTAAGCAAAGTCATCGGTCCACTGCCCGATCGTCCTGTTCGACGGCCGATTCATGACAACCCCCACCGCACCATCCGACGGACTGTACGCAGACAACAGAACCACACTTTTCTCGAAATTCGGATCTTTCAAAGACGGATGTGCGATCAATATTCCTGGGCTCACCTGGGATGGCATAGACGGATCCATGGTATCTTACTCAGATTACGGCATTCAGCAAAAGGAAGCGAACCAAGACAACACCGTGAGGCAATACGGGCAAACCCGCAAGCATTTCACACCGGATACAAGGTACCGCATCGACTGCCCAATGTGGGCACAAAGGTTCAAGCACCCTTCTTGCCTATCAAACCGAAGGATTCCAGCACCCGATCCATCATCTTCTGGTTTTCAGGCGTCATCCCACACAACGGGGATCTGACTTCCGCAGACGTGATGACCTTCATCTTGAAAAGCGCATACTTTGCAGGCACCGGATTGGGCTCAACAAACAAGGCTTTGAACATCGGGAATAACTGCTGATGAATCGCCTTTGCCGCGGCAAAATCGTTGTTCAAGGCAAGCGTAACCATCTTGACCATCTCGCGGGGCATAACATTTGAAGTGGTGCAGATAACGCCCTTTGCGCCAACGGACATGTAAGGCAAAATCAGGTTATCCTCGCCACTCAGCACCGCGAAATCATTACCCAAACGGCACACCAACTCACTCACACGATCACAGGAAGCCCCGGACTCCTTGAGCACACAAATGTGAGGATACTTTTCGTATAGCCTACACACCGTATCCATACCGATTTCAATCCCACACCTCCCGGGGATAGAATACAATACAATCGGCTTTGAAGTCCTTTCCGCGATCTTCGAAAAATGCTCGAAAAGGCCCTGCTGGCTCGGCTTGTTGTAGTAAGGGGCAACCAAGAGAAAGGCATCCGCTCCTGCCTTTTCCGATTCCTCAGTGAGCTCAATCGCCTCGTCGGTCGAATTGGAACCGGTTCCTGCGATGACAGGAACTCTCCCCTTGGCAAACTGAACCGTCTGCCGGATCACCTCAATGTGTTCATCGAAGTCCAGCGTGGGAGACTCTCCGGTGGTTCCCACCGAGACCAGACCATCCACACCCTCTTCAATCTGCCGGTTGACCAGACGTTCAAGCACAGCATAATTGACCTTGCCGTCAGAAAACGGTGTAATCAAAGCCGTATGTACTCCGTAGAATTGTTTTGAATCCATCTGAATTAACTCAATAATGCGTCGCTAAATCGAACTACCTCGAACAGTGACCCTAATCCCAATTCGATCATGACGTCCATCGAAAAATTCCAAGCCCTCCTCAAACTCGCTGTACAGCACAAAGCAAGTGACCTTCACCTCAAATCCAGGAAAAATCCGGTTTTCCGCATCGACGGGCACCTGAAGGATGTCGAGACCTCACCATTTTCCCCTGAGGATCTTTCCACGGTCGTTGCTTCCATCATCCCACCACAGTTCCGTAACAACTGGGAAACCCAGTTTCAATCTGACTTCTCGGTGGTCGTGAATGGAGCCGGGCGATTCCGCTGCAACGTGTTCTATCAACGGGGAGTCCCAGGGATGGTGCTTCGACATGTAAAGGACAAGATCCCGACCTTCGAGGAAATCAACCTGATTGCGGACGGATTCAAGAGTATCTGCGAGATGAGCAATGGGATCGCCTTGCTCTGCGGTGCCGCAGGTTCGGGGAAGAGCACCACCCTGGCCGCGATGATTGACTTCATTAACACACGGCAGGACAAGCATATCGTCACGCTTGAGGACCCTATCGAATACACTTACAAAGACAAACGCTCTCTCATCAACCAACGCGAAGTCGGGATTGACGTGCCAAGTTTCCAAATGGGAATGAAAGCCGCGATGCGTGAAGACCCCGACGTCATTCTGGTGGGGGAAATGCGAGACGGCGACACCTTTGAAACCGCGCTGCGGGCCTCGGAAACCGGGCACCTTGTATTTGGTACCCTTCACGCCTCCTCGGCTCAGCAAGCCGTTCAGCGTTTGTTTGAGTTCTTCCCGATCAATGCGCGCGATGCCATGCAGCCACAAGTCGCGGCAAGCTTGAGGGCTACCATCACCCAGAAGTTGGTACCTGCTGTCGATGGGGGGCGTGTTCCCGTCATGGAGTTTTTCATGATTGACGCATTGGGGCGCCAAATCATTGAGGCTGGGGAGTTCGACAAGATTCCAAAGCTCGTCGAATCATCGGAAAGCATACATACCACCTCTTTCAACAAGGACTTGCTGCGACTGGTGCACGCCGGGACCATCACCAAAGCTGAAGCGATGATAGCATCTCCGAATCCCAAGAAGCTCGAAATGAACCTCAAGGGAATCTTCCTAAGCAGCGGCGGTATCGTCGATTGATACATTCGCCCCGCCTAGGATGGCACGTCAATCCGAGGGATCGAGATAGGTCGATGCATTCATCTGCCTCTCGTATTCCCGGATAAACGAATCCACCACATCCGGATCGCAAACCTCACCATGTTTGCGTGCGGATTCACGCATGCAACTGAGAAGGTCTTCGCGGTTATACTGGATGGTCCTCAAAACATCTCCAATCGCAGCCGGTTGAGTATTGCGGACAATCTTGTAGCCATTACCGGGATCGCCGTCCGGATTGAGCCACACCTGAATCTCAGAGGTGCGGTCAAACAGGTTATGAGAACTGTTCAGCACGTCCTGATAGGCACCGGTCAATGCCACTGCCACCAGATAAGGTTTATCATTGAGAGTGTGAAGCAGAATCGTCTGGTTCTGAGCCTCCTCACCAAGGTAATCGCTGATTTCGCCATCGCTATCACAGGTGATATCGACGATCCGCGCATTCACGGTGGGCTTCTCGTTGAGCCGGTGCAACGGAACGATCGGGAAACGCTGGTTCAGCGCCCAATGATCGGGCAAAGATTGGAAGACGGAGAAGTTGCACACGAACTGCTCCGAGAGGGTTCTGTCCAATGTCCAGAGCTCCTCAGGGGTAAACTTGCTTTCATCCAAGGTGCCGTGGATCTCCTGACAGATTCTCCAGAAAAGGGACTCCACAGCGGCGCGGGTCTCCAAATCCATGTAACCGAGATTGAACAGAGCAAAAGCCTCTTCTTTCTTCTGGCGGGCATCGTAGAGGCGCTCGAGACGGTTGTATTTGTATGGATTGTTGAGGATATCCTGAAGATCCCGGATAATCTTGGGCGCCGAGCGAGTCGAAAAATGACCCATGTTATCGACCGACTTCGAAATTTTGGATAGCGTCTCAAACACCAGAATCGAATGCGGACCAGCTATCGCACGGCCACTTTCAGAGATGATGTTGGGTTCCTCCACCTTGTGCATGTCGCACACTTCCTTGATATTGAAAACCACGTCACGGGCATACTGCTCCATGGTGTAGTTCATCGAACTATCCGCCAGTGTTCGCGTGCCGTCATAGTCAATAGCGAGCCCACCGCCGACATCGAGGTATCCCATTGGGAACCCCATCAGTCGAAGCTGACAATAGAACTGGGAGGCTTCGACCAAAGCACCTTTGATCGTGCGGATATCCGGAATCTGGCTCCCCACATGAAAATGCAACAGTCGCAGGCTATCCTGAAGTCCGTTAGCCTTCAGATACTCGCACATCCGGACCACTTCCATCGTGTTGAGTCCGAACTTCGAATTCTCCCCCGAAGAAGAAGCCCATTTGCCATCACCATAGCTGTAAAGCTTCACGCGGATCCCGAGGTTTGGGGTAACCCCGTGCAGCTTACACTGCTTAAGCACAATCTCGATTTCGGAGAAACGTTCGATGATGATGAAAACCGGCTTCCCCATGCGTTTCGCCTGAATCGCAAGATCCACGTATCCCTTGTCCTTGAAGCCATTGCAAAGAATGAATCGCTTCGTGCCGCGATGGAGCCCCAGGGCAATCAACAATTCGGGCTTGCTGCCGACTTCAAATCCGAGCGGATGGAAATCATTTTCCCAATCCGTGAAAAGCGTTTCAAGCACCTCCCGGTAGGGATTGACCTTGAGCGGAAATACCCCGACATACTTTGCTTTGTAGTCCTCCTCCTGGATCGCCATAGCGAAAGCCTTTTGGAGACGTTCAGCCTGATGCCTGAGGATATCGTGAAATCGGATGAGCACTGGCCCACGCACGCCCTTGATCAAGTCCATCACCTTCAGACTTCGTTGATCCCCGGCAGGATGGACATTCAAATGCCCATCGTCACTTACGGAGAAAAACCCCTGTCCCCAACGCGGAATACCGTACAGCTCCTCAGCGTCCCCGATTTTCCATGCGCCGGAATCATCGGACGCGGATTCACCCTCATCCGACACCCCCCTGTGGTCGGATACATTGTCAAGATCAATAGCCTCCATTTTTCATTAGTCTCCCCAATTGTTATCGAAGGATACAAAAGACTTTGCATTTTTGGCGTTCCGTAAAGATAAATTCTGAGCAATATCAATATTTGAAGTAAGGGTTTCCCGTTTTATCCGATAATCTTCATCGTGCATTTGTTTCGTAAGAACTCCATGCTTCCCCGCATGTGGCAGGACCTGCTACACATGGTTGTAGGGTTGTGCCTGATTCTTGGAGCACAAAATACGCTTTCAGGAAAGACCGAGGCAACGGACAACACCTCTGAGGCCACGATCACATCCATGGTACGATTCTGGGAAATCGCCCAGTCTCCGGTGCTGCAAACGAGTGTTCACGGGATCAGCATCGAGGCCAGAATCGCCCACTACGATCCATTTTGGCACCTGCTATGGATAGAGGCAGATGGAGTCATCCACTTCCTACCCACTGGAAAAAAATCACTTCCCATCGAGTCTGGCCAAAAAGTCCTGATATCCGGGTCCGTCATTCCCGCTCTGGGATTGGAGTTAAGTCGAATCGGTTTCTCCCTGCTATCATCTTCCGACGAATATCCCAAAGCTGCGGATGCAACTGGACAAATGGATTCCATGGCGTCATCTGCTCCACGTTTCGTAAAAATTCGAGGCCTTGTGGATCGGCAGCATCAGGTGGACATCAATCACCATGAATTTGAACTGATTGCGGATTCCCGCTCGATAACGGCACGACTGCTCCTGCGGGGAGGAGAACCCATCCCAAATCTGGAAGGATCCTTTGTCGAAGCCACGGGCGTTTGCGTATGGGGCATCGATCATGGAGGCGAAGTATCTGTCATCCAACTGTGGATTTCCTCGCTCGATCAAGTCGAGACCAATGATTCACTTGGCGATCTATCAACGCTTTTTGCTGTTGAAGCCACTCCGATAGAAAAGCTCCAAAACGATCTTCCCGGATCCTCGACACGGGTCATTGGTGTAGCACAACGCCAGGATCCCGGTCGTTCGCTTCTCATTCGCGACAGCTTCGGACAAATCGAGGTATACTCCCCCCAGTCGCGCATTGTGCCGACCGGAGTCAAGGTGGAAGCCCGTGGAAGAGCCGTGCGATCCGGCCCCGGATGGATTCTGGTGGATGCCTTGTACCGTCCGATGAAGGAGGAGGATTCACCCCTTCAGGAGGCAAACGGATCGAAACCAAAAGAAACGCTCTTCCGGCTGGCCGAGCAGGTGCTGCACCTCCGCAAAGAAGACGCCGCACAAGGACATCCGGTGGTCCTTTCCGGCGTTGTAACCTATTCACACCCGGGAAGACCCCATTTTTTCATTCAGGACAGCTCAGCGGGAATATGCGTCACTCACGAGGGTATGGAGATTGAACGGCCGCCGCCCGGTGTATCCGTCGAGCTTAACGGGATCACAGAATCTGGCATTTTTTCGCCAATTGTGCGTCTTAAGAGTCTCCAACGCTCGGGTCCTGCCGCAATGCCACCGGTCAGGCTGATCACCCTCGAACACGCGCTGACTGGAGTCGAAGATGCCCAATGGGTTGAAATGCAGGGATACCTCAGAAAAACCGGGCTCGTGGATGGAATCATTGAACTCTTCCTGACGTCCTCAGCCGGAGATTTCGTTGCGAGGGTTCCGGGCGACACCCTTCCGGATTTCACTCCGGGATCCGTATTACGCTTAAGAGGAGTCTGCACAGCCATTATCAACGACAAAGAGCAACTGACCGGTATTCGACTGAGCATCCCGTCCATCGACCATGTACACGTCGAAGTCGCAGCCCCCCCCGATCCGTTCTCGCAGACGGTCCGTCCAATCGCTTCACTCGGAATGTATCAACCCATTCCCTCGTCGGATCGCCAGGTACTGATCCGTGGAACACTCATTCACCACACACCCGGATCCTATTTGCTTGTAGGTGAAGAACACGATGTCATCCGGGTTTTCAGCCGGGATACCACTCCGCTGCAGCCTGGAGATGTCGTGGAAGTAGCAGGGGTTCCTGGAAGAATGTCGAACCGGGTGGTTCTGCGCGAGGCCGTATACCGAAGCACCGGCGAAACTCAGATTACCCCGGCCAAACCATTTCCGGCAGACGTCGCGGTTGATCCAGAATGGGATGGCAGATTGGTTAGCCTTACCGGTCGGGTGATAGGAATGAACACTTTCGGTAATGAGACCCGGATCTACCTGAGAACGGAAGGGATTCCATGCGAAATCGTCTTCGAACACCCCTCCGACTCCTCCCCAGCTCAATTGCAGGTCGGCGTAGGCTCGCTGGTATCTCTGGTTGGAGTATACCTCGTTGAGTATGACGAATACCAAACCCCAAAACGTTTTCGAATATTGCTGAGGGCACCGTCCGACCTCAGAGTCCTTAAGGCGCCTTCGTGGTGGACCGCCACCCGGGCCGTTACAGCAGCGGGCGTATTGCTGGGTTTTTCATTTCTGTTTTTAGCATGGCTGATCTCACTGCGTGTTCGGGTGAAGCGCCAAACCCAGATCATCCGCAAGAAGATCGAGGCTGAAGCAAATCTGGAAGCCACACATAGAAATATCGTCGAAAACGCCAGCGATTTCATCTTCACGCTCTCAGCGGACGGGCATTTTACCTCATTCAATTCAGCAGGTGAGCGTCTATCAGGATACTCAGCCGCCGAAGCGATATTCCTAACAATAGGCGACCTATTCGACCCAGACTCGATTTCCCGCTTCGAAGAAGTCCGCAAAGATACCCAATCATCAGGAAAGACCCTGATCTTCCAAGGGCGAATCCGGAGAAAATCCGGTGCGGACCTCTGGGTTGAGACAAGCGCAAGTTCTCTTCTCCGGCAGGGAGATCAGCGAGGTGTGTTGGCAATCGTCCGGGACATCAGCCTCCGCAAAGCTATGGAGGAAGAAATGAAGCGGGCTCGTGATGCTGCCGAGGCGGCAACGGCTGCGAAGAGCGCGTTTCTGGCTAACATGAGTCATGAGATCCGCACTCCCATGAACGGGATCATCGGAATGGCTCATCTCCTCAACGGGACTCCGCTTGGGCAGGACCAGAAATCTTTTACCGAAACCATCACCCAAAGCGCGGAATCGCTGCTTGCGATCATCGACGATATCCTCGACTTATCCAAAGTTGAGTCCGGAAAGATGGAGCTCGAGGTTGCTCCAATGGATTTGGCGATGATCCTCGACGGGGTCCTTGACATACTTACGCCCCGGACGTCATCGAAGGGCATTTCTTTGACAGGCATTGTGACTGCCGGAACTCCGCGATTGGTAACCGGAGACGCGCTGCGCCTCCGGCAAATCCTGATAAATCTGGCCGGAAATGCCATTAAGTTCACAGAGGAAGGCTCGGTGGTTATTCGAATCGATACACTCGAAACAGAGAGCGGCGATCCTCTCCTTTGTTTCTCGGTTGAAGACACCGGCATTGGGATATCCCCGGACAAGATCCATCACCTATTTCAGCCATTCCATCAGGCAGATTCATCGACCACCCGGAGACACGGTGGAACCGGGTTGGGGCTGGCCATTTCCCAGCGGCTTGCCAACCTGATGCAAGGTGAAATCACTGTATCCAGCTCTCCGAACAAGGGATCCCGATTCCAGCTCCGAATTCCACTAAAACCAGTCGACGATCAAACCCGTCCCGTTCGTTATGCCGAAAAGCGGGTGCTGATGCTGGAGCCGAACGACCTTACGGCACAATGCATTATCGGACACCTTGAGGCAGAAGGCGCGATGATCACCCACGCCCATTCGATCACGACCGCGGCAGAGATCCTCAAACAGACTCGGGAATCCGGAAGTGCTTTCGACGCAATTATCCTGGGATCGGAGAATCGCTCCACCGAAATTCTATCCTTCTGCCAATCCCTTCGGGCATTGTCGGGTCCGCAATCTCAAGCGGTAAGGATTCTCACTTCAAAACCTGATACCCGCATCAACCAAGAATTGATGACTGAAAACGGAATTGATCAACTGCTGACGCTTCCAATTCGCTCCCGCGACCTGCACAACGCACTTGCCCGCGTGGAGAATAACCGGCCCGGGCAACTGGTCGCACCCAAATCTTCCGACACCCGCGCAACATCGCCAAAGAAGCTTTTCAAGGGGATGAACGCGCTGGTCGTTGAGGACAACATCACCAACCAGAAGGTTGCGGTAATGCAACTGCGTCGCCTCGGAGTCGAGGCTGAATGCGCTTCCAACGGGCAACAGGCCATCGACATCGTTGCGCAGAAATCCTACGACGTCGTGCTGATGGACTGCCAGATGCCCGAGATGGACGGATATGAGGCAACCCGGAGGATCCGGGCGATACACGGAAACAAAGTCAGGATCGTCGCTATGACTGCAAACGCAATGCAAGGAGATCGCGACCTGTGCATGGCAGCAGGAATGGATGACTATCTCAGCAAACCCGTGCGGATGTCAGACCTCGAAACGGTTATTGAACACGCCCGCGAGATCAAGAATAGATCCACGCGGGCGCCTTGAATGAAAGGAGCCGAATCCCGGCTCGACCATCTGATCGGAATCAACCCTGCTGCCGCATTTGACGCGTGCGCATCTTCAGACGCAATCCGTTCAGGCGGATGAATCCGCCTGCATCTTCAGGCTGGTAGTCACTGAGGACACCCTCCATGGATGCAACATGCTCGTCATACATACTCAGGGGAGACTTACGACCTGCAGTAATCACATTCCCCTTGTACAGCTTGAGACGAACCGTTCCGGTGACGGTATCCTGACTCTTGTCGATGAAAGCCTGAAGCGCTTCACGTTCAGGACTAAACCAGAAACCGTTGTAAATGAGCTGTCCATATCGTGGGATCAGGCTGTCGCGCAGATGCATCAAATCACGATCCATCGTGAGCGTCTCAACCTGACGGTGTGCCTGCATGAGGATCGCACCACCTGGAGTCTCGTATACTCCACGGCTCTTCATGCCGACGAAGCGGTTCTCCACGAGATCCACACGACCGATTCCATGGCGCCCGCCCAGGCGGTTGAGATGCTCAATAACTTGACGCGGAGTCATGCGCTGGCCATTGATGGCCACACAATTGCCCTGTTCAAAATCCAGATCAACATATTCCGGCTCGTCCGGAGCTTCCGAAGGATCCACCGACAGCTTGAACATTTCGCGATTCTCCGGAGTAGTCGGGTCAAACCACGGGTCTTCCAAAATGCCAGCCTCGTAGGAAATGTGCCAAAGATTACGATCCATCGAATATGGTTTCTTCAAGGAAGCCTCCACAGGAACCCCGTTTGCGCGGCACCATTCAATCATCTCGCTTCTGCCCGGAAACAACTTGCGAAACTCGGGCATTCTCCATGGTGCGATCACCTGCAGATCGGGAGCCAGAGCGGCAAAAGCAAGCTCGAAACGCACCTGAT
The DNA here is from genome assembly GCA_033813415.1 of Opitutales bacterium. Taxonomy (GTDB): domain Bacteria; phylum Verrucomicrobiota; class Verrucomicrobiia; order Opitutales; family JAFGAQ01; genus JAFGAQ01. The sequence goes on from JAPXRV010000017.1 coordinate 40,042, forward strand.
CATTTCCCTTTCCGGTAGCACCATGCGCCACATGGGTGGCCCCTTCCTTACGGGCAACATCGATCTGAGCTTTAGCGATCAGGGGGCGGGCAATCGAAGTGCCCAGATAGTATTGGCACTCATAGATCGCATTGCCGCGGACCATCGGATACACATAGTCCTTCGCAAACTCATCTACGAGGTCGAGCGTGTAGTGCTTACCAGCTCCGGTGCGTTTGGCTTTGGCCTCCAATCCATCCAGTTCCTCCTGCTGCCCTACATCGGCCGCAAAAGTCACGATCTCCGCGTCGTATTTCTCGGTCAACCACTTGACGATCACGGTCGTGTCAAGACCGCCGGAATATGCCAATACAATCTTCATAGGTTTTCTTGATAAAGGTTAGCTCGGAATAGATCTCCGATTCGTATGATCTCCGCTGATTCGACTGCCGTCAAATACCCTTTTCCGAATGCGAAAGTCCCAGAATTGCTAAGACGGCTTTCTGGACATGCAGACGATTCTCTGCCTGATCAAACACGATACTCTGCTGTGAATCGAGCACCTCCTGGCTCACCTCCTGACCAGGGTGTGCGGGCAAGCAATGCATGAACACGGCTTCGGGAGCCGCGTGCTTCATCAGCCGCGTGTCCACGGTGTAAGGAGCCATGGCATTCAGCCGTTCCTCTGCTTCGGCCTCGTCTCCCATACTCACCCAAACATCGGTGTACACCACATCGGCATTCCGGGCCGCCTCCCCTGCATCCTCCGTAAAACGGTGGGAGGGAACCAATCCGGTGGACTCGATGACCTTCTCAATCCCATCATCCGGCGCATAGGACTTGGGTCCGGCCAGCACCACTTCCATTCCCAAATGAGCTCCCAGCAGGATCCAGGACTGTGCCATATTCGAAGCGCAATCCCCGAGGTATGCCAACTTACGCCCCTTCAACAATGCAGGGGAAGGAACCTTAGGATCCAATCGCTCAGCAATCGAAAACGCATCCGTGTAACTCTGACAAGGATGGAAGGAATCGGTCAGCGCATTGATAACGGGAATGCATCCCGCATTCGAAAACTCCTCAACCCACCGGTGTTCGAAGGCCCGGATCACCATCCCATGGACGTATCTGGAGAGCACCCGTGCCGTGTCTTCGATCGACTCACCACGACTCAGTTGCATGTTTTGGGTGTCCATGTAGAGCGCGTGCCCCCCAAGTTCATGAATGCCCACCTCGAACGAAACCCGCGTGCGCGTGCTGTTCTTGAAAAAGAGCAGGCCCCAAGTCTGTCTTGCGAGCAACGCCGGGGTTCCTCCGGCCCGGTTCAGCTTGAAATCGGCCGCGAGAGCGAACAACTGGGCAATTTCAGGAAGGCTGAAATCCGTTTCCTTGAGAAGATATCGTGGTTTGTTCACGGTTGGAGTTCCGGTTATGAGGATAGAATAGGTTCAATTTCAGGCATCCCGCGCACCGACGATCTCAGTGCCGATACCCTTGTTGGTGAAAATTTCCAGAAGAATGCTGTGCGGCATGTAGCCATCCACAAAGTGCACACGCTTAACACCGCCACCAAGAGCCATACACGCGCCATCGACCTTGGGAAGCATTCCTTTCCCGATGATCCCACGCTCCACAAGCCCTGCCACCTCGGAGACCTTCAGCGAAGAGATCAGCGTGGAAGGATCCTTCGGATCCATCAGAAGCCCGGCGACGTCGCACAAAAACACAAGACGCCGCGCACCCATCGCCGATGCGATTTTTGAGGCGGCGATATCTGCATTCGTGTTGTAGGGCATGCCATTGTCATCGACAGCGACCGGCGATACCACCGGAATCCGCCGATGCGCAACCGCATCACGGATCGGATCCGTTCTGACACCCGTGATCTCGCCCACATAACCAAGGTCAACCGGATTGCCGAGTCCGTCCTTCTCCTGGCGTTTGCAGCGCAACACATCATTTCCCCTTATGCCCTGAGCCACCCCTCCAAAACCAGAGATCATGTCACAGATTTCGCGGTTGATCCCATCGTTGAGGGTGCTCTCCACGATTTTCACCGCCTCGCGCGAGGTATAGCGAAAACCATTCCGAAACTCAACTTCGATCCCGGCGGACTCCATTGCGCGGCTGATCGCCTTACCCCCTCCATGAACCACCACAACGTTGATTCCGACTGAAGAAAGGAAAGTGATGTCGGCCGCAACGCGATTCCGGAGATCCGGATTCGGATCATCCATGAACGCCCCGCCGTATTTCACCACAAAAACGGAGTCCCGGAAACGCTGAAGATACGGCATGGCCTCCATGAGGACATCCGCTTTTGAGATCGCGTCCGTATGCTGATTTTCAGGCTTCATCGTCTATTCGTGCATATTGAATTCAATGTATTCGGGAGTGAGATCGCTGGCCAGCAAACGGGCCTCGGCATGCCCCATACCGACATCCAACACAATCGAGAATTCCTTCTTCGATACGATCTCACGCCATTGGGAAAGGTTTTCATCGAGCACCCGGCCGTTTTTGACCACTGGACACGCATCGTAGTACATCGACATGTCCGATTCCTTGACGGGCAAACCCGAGTATCCCGCGGCACACAGCACGCGTCCCCAGTTTGGATCGGATCCGGCCCACGAAGATTTCACGAGTGCCGAATGCGCGATACTGTATGCCACCTTCCGCGCCGATTCACGATCAGGGGCTCCCACGATCTTTACCGTCACCACCTTGCTGATCTTTTCTCCATCTCCGACGATCAAGTAGGCCAAACGCTCACAGACCGTCGACAAGCCCTTCAGAAAAGCCGAACGGAGTTCGGCATCGGCGGCACCCAATGAAACACCGGATGCTCCATTCGCGAGTAGAAGAACGGTGTCATTCGTGCTCATATCCCCATCCACCGTGATGGAGTTGAAGGAATCCTCAACCGCCTCACTCAGGAGACTTTGAAGATCGGCTTGTTCGCAACCGAGATCCGTCACAATAAATGCAAGCATCGTTGCCATGTCCGGACGAATCATCCCGGCCCCCTTTGCACATGCCGCTATACGCACTTCACGCGCACCATTCCGGAGGATCACGCCACAACGCTTCGGGCGGGTATCCGAGGTAAGGATACACTGGGAAAACGCATGTCCATGGGAATCATCCTCGCCCAGAGACTCCCATGCGGCATGAATCCCTTTTTTCACCTTGTCCATGGGCATTTGCCGACCGATTCGACCAGTCGAGCAAACGAGAAAGCTTCCCCCTGTCCGACCCGACAGTCCCTCAGCCAAAGCCACCTGGGCTTCCGCGTTGGCATATCCTTCATCTCCCGTGCATGCGTTCGCATTGCCGCTGTTTGCGATCACCCCATGGACCGGGCGCCCGGATCGCACCCGGCTTTGATCCAGAAGAACCGGAGCCGCCTTCACACGGTTACTGGTGAACGTTCCCGCAACCGCACAAGGCGAAGACGAATAGACCATCCCGATGTCGAGCTGGCCATTGCCCTTTCCCCGTATATCGCAGGAGACACCCGATGCACGGAAACCCTTGGCATCCGTCACTCCGTTACTGGACTCCACCCATTCGATTGACCAAGCACTCATAGCTGCATGTTTCAGTAAATAGGATCAGGCTAACAAACCGGTCAGGGCTCCAAGCCCGTGGTTTCTCCAAAGCCATACTTCAAATTCATCAATTGCACGGCCTGTCCGCTGGCTCCCTTGAGCAGATTGTCCACACAGGAAGTCACGATCCAACGGCCGGTTCGGGCATCCCCGGTCAGCGAAAAATCAACGCGATTGGTGTAGATCACATCGGCGGTGTCCGGAGTTTCGCCCGCCGGAAGAATCCCGACAAAAGGTTTACCCCCATAGACCTTATCCCATGCCCCATAGGCGTCTTCCGGCTTCGCCCCTTCGACTGGCTCGAGAATCATAGTGGAAGCAATCCCTCTCGTCATCGGAACCAGATGGGGAATAAACTGAACCTGAACCCTCGTTCCATTGCCGAAAGCCAATTCGAGTTGCTCCTCCACTTCCGACAAATGCCGGTGTTTCGGAATTCCATAGGCTTTCACGCTTTCATTGCGCTCGCA